>JAKSCH010000092.1 GCA_022360695.1 Gemmatimonadota bacterium | reverse complement strand
GCCTCCGTGACCCACTGCCGTTGGTCGCGTCCGGGCTGCAGGTACTCCTTGATCGAGATCGCGCCCCACGAGGCGAGCCGCGCGACGTTCTGGTGCGCGACGTCGAGACTGGTGATTTCGTTCTGGCGCGAGCCGTCGCCCGAGTAGATGGGGTCGCCGGTGCTGAACGTCCGCGGTCCGATCATCGCGCCGGCTTCGACGAGCTCAGCGCTGGGGAACACGTTCGACGACCACTGCGAGTTGTCGAGCGTCGTCGTCACGCCGAACGCCATGTACACCGCCGTCTCCCAGTTTCGCTGTGGGATCACGCCTTCGTGGTCGCGGTGGTGGTGCGCGTGCATGTCGATCAGGCCCGGCATGATCGTCTTGCCGCTCGCGTCGATCACGCGGTCGACGCCGTCCACGGGGCACGCGCCGACGCAGGCGAGACGGCCGTCCGCCACGACGACCGAGCCGTCCTCGATCACGCCGGCGTCGTCGATGGTGAGGATCCGTGCGTTGGTGAACGCGACGCTGCCCGACGCGACGTGTCGCGGGAGCTCGAGGATAATCGGGATCTCGTCGGTCGTGCCGTCCTCGGGGCGGTGCGTGTAGTACCGCGGGCCGCTGACGAACTCGAGCGTCCCCGCGTCGCGCCAGCGCGGGTGGAGCCCGCCCTCGGTGCTGACCTGCGTCACCGGGAGCTGCCCGTTCCGCTTGTCGATGCGGACCACGGACCGACCCGTGCCGCCGTACGGGAACGGCATCGCGTAGACGTTGTCGCCCTCCTGAAAGGCGAGCCACGCCCCATCGGGCGACACCGCGGCCTCGTCCGCGTGCGGGAGCGTGAGGTGGACGCGGCGATCGGCGCCGTCGAGCCGGACGGACGCGATCTCGGTGCGGGCCGGCTCGTCCCCGTCGGGTCCCACGGCCTCCGGGTAGAACAGCCGCCCGTCGGGACCGAACGATGCCTGCGCGATCGGGCGGCGCGGCATGAGCGGACGACCCCCCGCGTAGGGCCGGGCGACCTGCGTGATGACCTCGACGTCGCCACCCTCCGCCGGTACGCGCACGAGCTCGTAGAACTGGTTGTTGGCGACCGTCCGACCGTGCGCGGTGGCACCCGAGCCGCGGGTGGCCACGATCGTCGCGCCGTCCGGGCTCCAGACCGTGTTCACGTATTCGCCCTGCCGGTCCGTGAGCTGCTCGAGCGTCCCACCGTCGGCCGAGATCCTCCAGATGTGGCCTTGGTCGACATCCGCCCAGCTCGTGAACGCGATCCATTCGCCATCCGGGGACCACGCGGGCGCCATCTCGAACGGACCGAAGGTCCCGTCGGTCAGTCTCCGCGGGGTCCCGTCGGGCAGGTCCATCACCCAGATCCGGCCGACGGCCTGGAAGGCCAATCGAGACCCATCGGGCGACGACGCGGTCCAGCGCGGGAACCGAACCCGAAACTCGTCGGGCGTCCACGTCACGGGTCGCCCGGCCATCTCGGAGATCGTCCGCCGGACGCGGGCGGTGAACGGGATCGTGGTGACCGCCCCCGTCTCGACATCGAGCCGTCGGATCTTGCCGCCCTGGGCGATCACGATCGAAGCCCCATCGCTCGACCAGCTGTAGCCGGGCAGCTCGCGCTCGACCTTCATCCCTTCCGCCATGTCGACTTCGATCGGGTCCATGACCATCCGCTCGCGGCCCGTCTCGAGGTCGCGGAGCCAGAGCGCGGTCCGCGGGCCGAAGCGAAGCCCATCGTGCGAGATCGTCCCATCGGGGATCCGACGCGCGAACGCGAGCCACCGACCGTCGGGCGAGATCTCGGGCGCGAGCGCGCCACCGCTCGACGTCTGTCCCTGTTGCACCATGATCCCCGACGTGATCTCGGTGACCGTCCCCGATTCGAGATCGAGTCGTCGGATCTGCCGGGCTCCCTGCATGACGTCCGCGCGTCCCGACCACGTGCCCGACGGTACGTTCCGAACCTGGAAGTAGACCGACTCGCCCCCGGGGCCCGGGGATGGCCACGCGGCGCCCGAAACGTCGCTTCCCACGAGCTCGACGCCCTCGCCGCCATCCTTGGAGTACATCCACAACCCGGCTCCTCCTCCTCCGCGTCGGGTGGAGGCGCGCCGGACGACGATGAAGCGCCCGTCCGGGGTCCAGGCGGGCTCCCACACGCGGACGTCGTCGTCGGTGAAGACGGCGCGCGGGTTCGATCCGTCGGCGTCCATCAGCCACAGGTTGTTCTGGCCGCCGCGGTCCGAGACGAACGCGATCGTGCTCCCATCGGGGGAGATCGTCGGGTGGAAGTTGACCGCGACCCCGGAGCCCTGGGTCAGGCTCACCGCCTCGCCGCCGCTCGCCGGCACTCGGTAGACGTGCGCCAGGAGATCGAACACGAGCCACTCGCCGTCGGGCGCGATGTCGACGGACATCCACGTGCCCTCGCTCACCGTGAAATCGATCTCGCGGGTGATGCCCCGCGGGGCCGTGACATCCCAATCGTCGCCACCGGTCTCGGATTCCTGTAGCGCGGCCGTCGGGAGCGTCGCGAGGAGCGCGAGCGCGGAGGTGGAGAAAGAAGCGGCGCCGAATCGCCGGGTCGGTCGGGATCGCATTACCGGGCTCCAGACATGGGGTCACAGGTCGTCGAGCAGGGAACCTCCGGATGCCGAAGCGGGCCGGGCAAGACCCGGGGCTTGCCACGCGGGTCGCGAGATCGATACCGATGGTCGGCCAGAACCCCGGCACGACCCGACGGAGACGGAGAGGCGATGCTCGAGACCCTGCGATCGGTGATGCGGTTTCGGAAGTTCGAAACCGATCCGGTCGCGCGACGGCTGGCTCGTTGTGCGAGCGTGGACGATCTCCGCGCGCTCGCGAAGCGTCGGCTTCCCCGCGGCGTGTTCGGCTATATCGACGGAGCGGCCGAAGACGAGCGCACCGGAGGGAGAAACCGCGACGCGTATCATCGGCTCGAGTTTCGGCCGCGCGTGCTCAGGGACGTGACGAGCATCGATATGTCGACCACGCTGCTCGGGCGACGCGTGAAGATGCCGCTCGTGCTCGCCCCGACCGGATTCAGTCGGATCGCGGACTCGCAGGGCGAGCTCGCGGTCGCCCGCGCGGCGGCGCGCGCCGGGATCACCTATAGCCTCTCCACGCTCGGCACCCGCTCCATCGAGGAAGTCGCCGCGGTCAACGACGGCCCCAAGTGGTTCCAGGTCTACGTGTGGAAGGACCGGGGTCTCGTACGGGAGCTGATCTCGCGCGCGGCGGACGCGGGGTTCGAAGCCTTGCTTCTGACGGTCGACGTGCCCGTGCTCGGGCGCCGCGAGCGGGATGTCCGGCTCGGGTTCACGCTTCCCCCCCAGCTCGGGCTCGATACGATCCTGGATGGCATCCGCCACCCGGGCTGGACCTGGGACTTCCTGCGGTCCGATCCGATCGTCTTCTCGAGCGCGATCAGCCGCGATGCGGGATCGAGCGGCGGCGTCGACGCGATGGGGCTCGCCGAGTACGTGAACGAGCAGTTCGACCCGTGTCTGACGTGGAAGGACGTCGACTGGCTTCGCTCGGCCTGGAACGGACCGATCGTCATCAAAGGCGTCCAGACGGTCGAGGATGCGGTGCTCTCCGCCGAGGCCGGCGTCGAGGGGATCGTCATCTCGAACCACGGCGGTCGACAGCTCGACGACGCGCCGCCCACGCTCGAGCTCGTCGGGCCGGTGGCCGACGCCGTCGGGGATCGGCTCGACGTGATGTGCGACGGCGGCGTCCGCCGAGGGAGCGACATCGCGAAGGCCGTCGCATTGGGCGCGAAAGCGTGTCTGGCCGGACGCGCGTACTTCTACGCGCTGGGCGCGGGCGGGGAGCGCGGGGTCGATCTCGTGCTATCGTGGCTCGAGGACGGGTTTCGCCGCACGATGGCCCTCCTCGGCGCGACGAGTGTGGCGGAGCTCGGACCCGAAACGGTCCGCTGGCGCTCGCGCGATCGTCGCTGACTCCTCTCACATTGCCTCCCCTGCGTCCGATCGATCGTGTAACTTCTTTTTTTACCGTTATTTACATAGCTTTTTCATGTCGGCGTGCCCTGAGGTGCTCCGAGGAGGCCGCTTGCAGCTAAACGAGGCCCGAAACTAGCGTGTTGAGCGAGTGCATCCTCAGAGATTGGCCCGTATGAGCAGACTGATCGTCGGAAGACCGATGTGGATGGCGCTGGTCGCGTGCTTCGCCGCGGCCCCGGGAGCCGGTTTGGCCGCTCAGGACGCCCATGACGCGAGCCCGATCTCTCCACGTCGCGTCGCGGATGTCGCGGCGCACCTGCGCGGGACGTCCGCCGCGTTGTTCCGTCACGAAACGCGAGGCGCGCGGGGGTCCGCGTCCGATCTCAACGATGTCGTCCAAACCGTGTGCGTGCGCTGCCACAACGACGAACGTCTACGCGGCAACCTCTCGTTGGAGGCGTTCGACGTCGCCGCAGCGTACGAGCAGGCGGATATCGCGGAGAAGATGATCCGGAAGCTGCGGGCCGAGATGATGCCGCCGCCCGGTACGCGAAAGCCGCCCCCCGATACGCTCCTCGCGCTGGTCGAGACGCTCGAGTCGACGATCGATGGCGCGGCGCGCCAGAACCCCAATCCGGGACGGAGGACGTTCCAACGGCTCAACCGCCCCGAGTACGAGCGGGCGATCCGGGATCTGTTGGCCCTCGACGTCGACGCCGGCGACTGGCTGCCGCTCGACCAGATGAGCGCCAACTTCGACAACATCGCCGACGTCCAGGCGCTCTCGCCGACGCTGCTCGACGCGTATCTGAACGCCGCGGCGGAGATCAGCCGGATGGCGGTGGGGAACCGAGACGCCCCGCCGGTCAACAAGACGTACAAGAACTCGCAGTACTTGTCGCAGCACCCCTGGGATCACGTCGAGGGCGCGCCGTTCGGCACGCGCGGCGGGATGGTCGTCGAGCACGTCTTCCCGGCCGATGCCGAGTACGCGTTCGAGCTCACGTTCACGTCGGGCAGCAACTCTCGTCTCGAGGACGTCGACATCTCGATCGATGGCGAGCGGGTCGCGCTCCTCCACTACACGCGACTGGGCGGCGGCGCGGATGACCGCGGCTTCACGCCGATCCGCACCGAGCCCGTGTTCGTCCGCGCCGGACAGCGCCGCGTGTCCGCCGCGTTCATTCGGCGCTCGGAAGGTCCCTACGAAGACCTGATTCGTCCTCACGACTGGTCGTTGGCCGGCGGCGGGTCCGGTGGCGAGGGCATCACGACGCTCCCGCACCTTCAGACCCTCGTGATCGGCGGGCCGTACGAAGCGACCGGCATCTCGGAGTCGCCGACCCGGCAGCGGATCTTCACGTGCCGACCGACGACGCCGGATGAGGAGCCGCCCTGCGCCCGCGAGATCATCGCGAGCCTGGCGACGCGCGCCTACCGCCGACCCGTCGCCGAGTCGGAAGTCGACGACTTGATGTCGTTCTACGACGCCGGGAGCTCGGACGGCGGGTTCGAGGTGGGCGTCCGCAGGGCGCTCGAGGCGATCCTCGTCAGCCCGTACTTCGTGCTCCGACTCGAGCGCGAGCCCGTGGGCGCGGCGGCGGGCGGTGGCGCCTACCGGCTCGATGACGTCGAGCTCGCGTCGCGGCTGTCCTTCTTCCTGTGGGGCACGCCGCCCGACGAGGAGCTCCGCGAGGTGGCGAGCGCCGGCCGGCTGACGCGCTCTGGGGAGCTCGAGCGTCAAACGCGCCGCATGCTCGAGGACCCGCGAGCGGAGGCGTTGAGCTCGCGGTTCGTGGTCCAGTGGCTGCGGCTCCAGGATCTGTACAAGAACCGCCCGGATCCGAACTTCTATCCCAACTTCGACGAGAACCTCGCGGACGCGATGCACCGCGAGACCGAGCTCTTCTTCTCGAGCCTCGTCCGCGAGGATCGGAGCGCCCTCGATCTCTTCAACGCCGACTACACGTACGTCAACGAGCGTCTCGCGCGGCATTACGGGTTCGAGGGCGTGGCGGGGAGCCACTTCCAACGCGTCCAGTACCCGGACGACACGCGTCGCGGCATCCTCGGTCACGGAAGCGTCCTCGTGCTCACGTCGCTCGCGAATCGGACGTCACCCGTGCTCCGCGGGAAGTGGGTGATGGAGGTGCTGCTCGGCACGCCGCCACCGCCGCCGCCACCGGGTGTGCCCGACCTCGAGGAGACCGAAAGCGCCAGGGACGGTCGACTGCTGACGACGCGCGAGCGGATGGAGATGCACCGCGCGAGCCCGGCGTGTCGATCGTGTCACCGGTTCATGGATCCGATCGTGCCGGCGCTCGACAACTTCGACGTGACCGGGAAGTGGCGACTCCGCGAGAGCGGCATGCCGCTCGACACGCGCGGAGATTTCTACGACGGCACGCCCGTCCAGACCCCGGGCGAGCTGGCGGATGTGCTTCTCAAGCGACCGTTGCCGCTGGTCCGGAACTTCACCGAGAACCTGATGGCGTACGCGCTCGGCCGACGCGTCGAGTACTACGACCAGCCGACCATCCGCCGGATCGTGGCGGAGGCCGAAACCGACGAGTACCGGATCTCGTCGCTCATCATGGGCGTGATCTCGAGCGACGCGTTCCAGAAGAAGCAAACGATGCCGGTTACGGCCGACGAAGAGATGCCGGAGGCGGGCTCCTAGCGCCCGCACCCGTTGACCGCCGGACGCCGCGCTCGACGATCGAGCCTCGGGTCCGGTGACCAGGAGAGCGAAAGCCATGGAATTCATCAGCGGAAAGCACATGCCCCGCCGGACGTTCATCCGAGGGATGGGAGCCACGCTCGCGCTGCCGTTCCTCGACGCGATGGTGCCGGCCGGTCGACTGTGGGCGAAAAACGCCCCCCGGTCGACGGGCACGCGACTCATCTGCATCGAAGAGGTCCATGGGCTCGCCGGGTGCAACGAGTGGGGTGCCACCCAGGGCCTGTACGCCCCGCAGACGGTAGGGCGCGACTTCGAGATCATCGACGACAGCGCGCTCGTGTCGCTCCGCGACTACCAGGACGACCTGACGATCATCTCGAACACCGACGTGCGGATGGCCGAAGCGTTCACGCCGCCCGAGATCGGTGGGGATCACTTCCGCTCGAGCGCCGTCTTCCTCACGCAGTCGCACCCGAAGCAGACGCAGGGCTCGGACATCTTCTGCGGGACATCGCTGGATCAGATGTATGCCCAGCGCTTCGGGCAGGACACGCCGATGCCGTCGATGCAGTTCTGCATCGAGAACCTCGATCAGGCCGGCGGGTGCACGTACAACTACTCGTGCGCGTACACCGATTCGCTGAGCTGGGCCTCGCCGACCGAGCCGCTCCCCATGATCCGAGATCCTCGCGTCGCCTTCGACATGCTGTTCGGCGCCGGCGGGTCCCCGGAGGAGCGCGCCGCGCGCCGCGCGACGCGTCGTAGCCTGCTCGACTGGATCGCCGGCGAGGTGTCCTCGCTCAAGTCGCAGCTCGGGCCCGAGGACCAGCGCCGGATGGATCAGTATCTCACGAACATCCGCGAGCTCGAGCGCCGGATCGAGATGGTCGAGGCGCGGAACTCGAGCGGCGAGGAGCGGGCGCTTCCGGAAGCGCCCGCCGGCGTGCCGGACTCGTTCACCGAGCACATGCAGATGATGTTCGACATCCAGGTGCTCGCGCTCGAGACGGACATGACGCGCGTGATCTCGTTCAAGACGGGTCGCGACGCGCAGAACCGCGTGTTCCCCGAGAGCGGCTCGGATCGGCCGTTCCACCCGGCCTCGCACCACGGGAACCGGCACGAGGCGATCCTCGAGTTCAACAAGATCTGCCAGTTCCGCGTCGGTCAGCTTCCGTATCTGATCGACAAGCTCAAGAACACGATGGAAGGCGACACGAGCCTGCTCGACTCGAGCGTCGTGATGTGGGGCTCGCCGATGGCGGACGCGAATCTCCACAACCACCGCCGCGCCCCCTTGATCCTGCTCGGGAAGGGGAACGGCATGCTCGAGGGCAACAACCACGTGAAGGCGGACGACGGGACGCCGATGGCCAACGCGATGCTCACCGTCATGAACGGTCTCGGGATGAACATGGACGCGTTCGGAGACAGCACGGGCGAGCTGTCGCTCAACCCCCCGTCCACGCTCTCGACGGACGCGGAGTCCCGATGACGAGGCGGGGCCGGGGCCGCAGGCTGGTCGCGGCCCTTTCCGTCGCCTTCGTGGTCTCGGGCGCCACATGGCCCGAGTCGCCGGTCGCCGATGCCGCGATGCGCGGCGAGGTGGACGCGGTACGCGAGCTGCTGCGACGGGGGCTCGATGTGAACGCGGCTCAGGGCGACGGCATGACGGCGCTCCACTGGGCGGCCGAGCGCGGTGACGTCGAGCTCGCCGACATGCTCATCTACGCCGGCGCCAACGCGCGCGCCGTGACTCGTATCGGTCAGTACACACCCCTCCACCTGGCGAGCCGCACCGGGAACCTCGACGTGGCTCGCAGCCTCATCGCCGCCGGCGCCGTGATCGATGCCGCGACCTCGAACACCGGGGTCACGCCGCTGCACCTGGCCGCGGGCGCGGGCAGCGCCGACCTGGTGACGCTCCTGCTCGATGCCGGCGCGGACGCCGACGCGCGCGAGGCGAGCTGGGAGCAGACGCCGTTGACGTTCGCCGCCGCCCAGAACCGAGCCGACGCGATCCGCGCGCTGATCGCGGGCGGCGCCGATCCGAGCCTGACCTCGAAGGTCGTCGAGCTCAAGGCGCAGCGACGGCTCGATCAGAAGGCACGTCGCCGCGAAGGTCAGGTCCTCCGTGCCTTCACCGGACGAGACGAGGAGCGCTCGCCGACGCCGGGACAGCTCCAGTCCGCCGTACGCGCGGGCCGAGAGGTCTATGCCGAAGGCCTGACCGAGGAGGAGGCGAACGAAGAAGAGGATCCCAACGACTTCCGTCGGCTGTTCCAGGCCCCGATCGACAAGACCGGCGGGTTGAGTCCGCTTCTCCACGCCGTACGGCAGGGGAACGTGGAAGCGGTCCGGGCGTTGATCGAAGGTGGGGCCGACATCGATCAGCCGAGCGCCGCGGACGGCACGACGCCGATGTTGATGGCCGCGATCAACGGGCACTTCGACCTCGTGATCGAGCTGCTCGCGGCGGGCGGCGACCCGAATCTCGCGAGCGATCTCACCGGCGCGACGCCGCTTCTCGGGGCGATCAACGCCGAATGGCAGCCCCGTACCCGGTTCCCGCAGCCGCAGGAACGGGCGCTCCAGAACGCGAGCTACCTCGACGTGATGGAGGCGCTGCTCGAAGCCGGTGCGGATCCGAACGCGCGACAGACCCGTCACCCCTGGTACATGGTCTACACGGGGTGCGGCAACCGAAACTGCGGGCTGGTGGACACGAACGGCGCCACCGCCTTCTGGCGCGCCGCCTACGCCACGGACGTGGAGGCCATGCGGCTCCTCGTCGCTTACGGAGCCGACCCGCAGATCCCGACCAAGGCGCCGCCGCGTCGCCAACGGCTCTCGCCCGATGAGTTCTTGCGGCAGCAGGCTCGCAACGCGTTGGCCGACTCCTCGTTCCGCGAGCTGCCGGACTCGGCGCAGTTCAAGCTGCTCACGGACATTCGCGCGGAGCTCCCGGAAGCCGAGCAGGCCGACTTCCCCGACGAAGATCTAAAGAGCCTCTCCGAGGATACGCGGGCGAGTCTGCTCGAAGCTGCCGAGCGCGCCGACTCCGTTCGCGCGGCACAACCGGATCCGTCCGGGCTGCCGCCCGTGGCCGTGGGAGGGCCGGCCGTGTTCCCGATCCATGCGGCCTCGGGCGTGGGCTATGGCGAGGGCTTCGCCGGGAACGCGCACCGCCATACGCCCGACGGGTGGATCCCCGCCGTGAAGTACCTCATCGAGGAGCTCGGCGCCGACGTCAACGCGCGCGATCACAACGGCTATACGGCGATGCACCACGCGGCCGCGCGCGGCGACAACGAGATGATCCTCTACCTCGTCGAGATGGGTGGCGACGTCACGGTCGTGAGTCGTCGGGGTCAGACGACGGCGGACATGGCCAACGGACCCGTGCAGCGGGTCTCGCCGCATCCGGAGACCGTGGCGCTTCTCGAGAGCCTGGGCTCGCACAACAACGACAACTGCGTGACCTGCTAGCGGACTCCTCGAACGAGACGATGTCCGCGCTGGCGCCCGAAGATGCGGAGCTGCTCGGTCGCCTTCGCGGGGGCGAAGAGGAAGCGTTCGCGACTCTCGTCGATCGCTACCAGACCGCCTTGATCCGTGTCGCCACGAAGTACGTCCGCGATCCCGTCGCCGCGGCCGACGTGGCCCAGGAGACGTGGATCGGTTTCATCGATAGCCTGGATCGGTTCGAAGGTCGTTGCTCGCTCCAGACGTGGCTGTTCCGGATCCTCTTCAACAAGGCGCAGTCTCGCGTCCAGCGAGACCGACGGATCGTCCCGTTCTCGACGCTGGTGTCCGACGAAACGTCCGCTTCGTTCTCCGCCGTCGATCCGACCCGTTTCACGACGGGAGGCGACGCGGCGGCGGACGGACATTGGCTGTCGGCCCCGCCGAGCTGGAAGACGGACCCGAGCGAGATCCTCGAGCAGAAGGACGCCGTCGAGCTGGTCGAGCGAGCGATCGGGGAGCTTCCCGAAGCGCAGGGGACGGTGATGATCCTTCGCGACGTGGAAGGGTGGAGCTCCGAGGAGGTCTGTAACGCTCTGGAGATCACGCCGACTAATCAGAGGGTCCTCCTCCATCGTGCGCGGACCCGCGTGCGCCGCGCGCTCTCCGAGCGCTACGGCGACGGGACCTGACGGGGAGGGGGGAAGCTGATGACCGAGACGCAGGACGAGATGAGCTGCAAAGAGCTCGTGGAACTGGTCACGGACTACGTGGAAGGTGCGCTGAGCGCCTCCGACCGTGACCGCTTCGAATCGCACGTGTCCGAATGCCCCCCCTGCGAGGAATATCTCGAGCAGATGAAGCTCACGCTTCGCTTGACCGGCGAGCTCGCGGAGGATGCGATCGATCCGATGGCGCGAGACCGCTTGCTCGCCGCCTTTCGCGATTGGAAGACCGGCTGAGGCATACTCGACTACGTCGGCGTCTCAACCGGTCGCATCAATAGCTGTTCCGGGCACGCGGTAGCGAACGGCGACAACCGCTCCGCCAGTTGGCGAGCCACGGCCTCAGAACGGACCGTGCGGTCCGCGTCGGCCGGGACCTCGAGCGGTGGCTGGATCTCGACGACGAAACGCCCGCTCCGGTCTCGCACCGCGAACACGGGACACAGTCGAGCCCCGGTGTCCGCGATCCGGGTCCAGACGGTGGGGCGCCTTGCGGCGGTCAGCCATACGATCGGATGATGGACCATCGACCGATCCGGTACAACTCACCCAGATGGCGTCACGCGTCTCGAGTAAGGAGTACGCTGCATGACGGAAGCCGGATGATGTCACGGCTCGAAGCTCGGTCCGTGGTCGAGCGCAAGCACCCCTCGCTTCCACGCTTCCTCGCGATCCCCAGCGATGCCCTGGCGCCGTGGCAGCTTCGAGAGACTACGATGGTCGAGGCGGACGTCAACGGCGTCGCGATCGGGTGGCGTAGCCTCAAGCGCTGGGGCCCGGGGCGCGACTGCTGGTTCATCGACCTCACCGATGCGCAGTGTCGCGCGGCCCGCGTCGAGACCGGAGATCGGGTGTCGTTGGGTCTCCGCCCCGCGCCGACCCGCGTACCGGACGCGTTGGATCGCCTCCTTCGCACGAACCGGAGTGCACGCCGGAGGTGGGACGCGCTTTCCCCGGCCCGTCGCAGACAAGTGGCGGAGCACGTTCGGGCGGGAAAACGGTCCGAAACGCGCGTGAGACGAGCTCGGCAGGCGCTCCTGGGTCGGGCGGGACCCCGCCGCAGGTGATCGAGAGGGCACTCGTTACCACCAGGCTCTACGGCCGTAGGGCATCCGAGCCCTTTCGCCGGCGACATCGCGTGGCGCTCCGGTCTTCGCCGACGTCCAACTTGACGTCCGTCGATCGACCCCGAGATTGTGCGACGAGTTCGCACCGAGGCCCTTCCGAGACCCCGCGACCGCTCGTATGTGCAAGCCGTTGTGGAAAAAGACGTTGGTGGCCGCCCTGGTCCTGTGCTTCGGGATCCAGACCGGTCTGGTGTACTCCGACACCCGGAGCGAGCCGCTCTCCGACGCGGCGCTCGCGGGTCGGGCGTCGTGGCACCGCCACGCCTGTCAGACGTGTCACCAGTTGTACGGTCAGGGGGGATTCCTCGGGCCGGATCTGACGAACGCCGCGAGCCGGGTCGATTCGACCCGGCTCGTGTCGCTTCTGACGGTGGGGAGCGGTCAGATGCCGCCCTTCGAGATGGGGCTCGACGAGATCGCGCATCTGGCCGCGTTTCTCGAGGAGATCGATCGACCCGAGATCGGGCGCGGTCAGCTCCGACTCGGCGACGCGGCGGAGGGAGGCGGCGTCCAAGCCGCGTTCGATCGAGCGCTCGATGAAGCGCTCGCCGGAGCGGAGCCATCGGCCCGCGGGCTCGCGGCGATCCGAGCGCGCCCGTGCGCCGCGTGCCACTTCCCGTTCCGGGAGTCGCCGGTCGGCGCTCCGGACCTGTCGAGGGTCGTCGAGACGTTGTCGCCCGACGCGCTCGATCTCGTGCTGGCCGAGGGCAGACCCGAGAACGGGATGCCGCCGCCCATCCCCCCGCTCTCCGAGGACGAGCGGGCGGCGATCGCCGCGTTTCTGACGACGCTCAACGAGCGTCGCGACGAGCTCGAGGCGATGACACGTCGCTTCGCTGAAGAGCGATCGGTCGACTGGGGCGGATTGCCGTGGTGGGAGTACCCGTGATGGACGCGCACGCCGCGCCCGAGCGCCACCCGCGCCCACCCGGGGCGAACGCCGAGGGGAGCGCGAGCCCCGAGCCCGGACCCTGGCGGGCGTTCGAGGACGGCCACCCCGTCCATCAATTCGCCGTCCTCACGTTCATCCGCGGGGGGCTGGTCGCGATCGCGATCACCTTGATCGGAGGGACGCTGTCGGCGTTGTATTCGGTGCCGGCCCTCGCGCCATGGTTCCAGAGCGTCGGGCTCGATCTGCGGCAACTGCGACCGATCCACACGGTGTTCGCTTCCGCCTGGGTGTTTCTCGGCGGCGTCGCGGTCGTCTATCGATACCTGCAGGACCAGGGGCCGCCCACGGCGGGGGATCGGTGGCGTCTGCGGATACAGGTGTCGACGTGGGCCATCGCCGGGGTCGGCATCCTCGTCACGCTCGCCATGGGCGTCGGGTCGGGCCGCGAATACGTCGGTTTCCATCCGATCTTCTCGCTCTTGATCCTGGTGGGCTGGATCGCCTACGCCTGGAACTTCTTCCGCGTCGCGCGCCACGGGTTCTGGAGACAGCCCGTCTACATGACTATGTGGGGCGTGGGGATGCTGTTCTTCATGGTCACGTTCATGGAGCAGCACGCCTACTTGATCCCCGGCATCTTCGCCGACCCGGTCCACGATCTTCGGATCCAGTGGAAGGCGACCGGCACGCTCGTCGGGAGCTTCAACCTGTTCGTGTACGGCGCCGTCATCTACCTGGGCGAGCGCATCTCGCGCGATACGTCGTATGGGCACTCGATGACGGCGTACGCGTTGTTCGGCGTGGGTCTTCTCAACTCGTTCACGAACTTCGCGCACCATTCGTATCACCTGCCCGGTCGTCCCGCGGTCAAGTGGATCGCGTTCGTGGTCAGCATGATGGAGATCATCATCCTGGCGCGCGCCATGTGGGACCTGTGGCGCGCATCGAAGAAGCCCAAGGACGCCGTCTTCTGCGCGTCGCGCGGCTCGTTCGCGGCGGCGAAATGGTGGACGTGCGCGATCGTGTTCAGTGCCATACTGATCTCGGTCCCGCCGCTCAACGCGATCATCCACGGCACATACGTCGTCACGGGTCACGCGATGGGCGCGATGATCGGGATCGACTCGATGATCCTGATCGGAGCGATGATCTGGATCCTGAGCGAGCACCTACAGGCGCGGGAGGGCCGCGATGCGTGGGAGACGCTGCACACGCCGCAGATCCGTCGGCTCGTGGTCGGACTCAACCTCTCGGTGGCGGCGCTCGTGATCTGGCTGCATATCGTCGGCACGGCCGTCGGTGTCACCCGGGCGGCCCACGCGCCCGGCGAGACCTACGTGTCGCCGGAATGGGTGTCCGCGTACGGCGGGATCGGCTTCGCGGTGACCGGGGTCCTGACGCTCATCTTCTTCGGACGGCTGATCGACCGGCTGTTCCCGCCCGCGTTCCGCTACTTCTGGGTCGCGCCGGACCGAGCGTGACCGAGCCGCTGTGGACGCCGACGCCCGAGCGGGTCGCCGGCACGAACATGGCGGCCTTCCTCCGTTTCGCGAACGACCGTGGGGCCGGCGCGGATTCGCCCGAGGCGTTGTGGCGTTGGTCCGTGCGGGATCTCGACGCGTTCTGGAGCGCGCTCTGGGACTTCTTCGACATCATCGGCGACAAGGGCGAGCGCATCGTGGTCGAGCCGGACCTGCTGCCGGGGGCCCGGTGGTTCCCCGACGCGCGGCTGAACTATGCCGAGAACCTACTCCGCCGACGCGACGATGGTCTCGCGCTGATGTTCCGGGGCGAGGACCGCGTGCGCCGCGACGTGACCTGGGCCGAGCTCTACGATACGACCTCGAGACTCGCGAGCGCCCTGCGGGCGGCCGGGGTGGGGGCCGGCGATCGGGTGGCCGCCTACACCCCGAACATGCCCGAGGCGATCATGTACATGCTCGCCGCCGCGAGCCTCGGCGCGACAGTCTCGACCGCCTCGCCGGACTTCGGGGTCCAGGGGGTCCTCGACCGGTTCGGGCAGATCGAGCCGCGCGTGCTGCTCGCGGCCGATGGCTACTACTACAACGGGACGCGCTACTCGAGCCTCGGTCGGCTCCCCGAGATCGTCGACCGTCTGCGCACCGTCGAGCGGGTCGTCGTCGTGCCCTACACCGTCGATGCGCTGGATCTGAGCGCCGTTCGCGGCGCGGTCTCGTTCGACGCGTTCCTCGAGCCGCACGAGGCGACCGACATCGAGTTCGCCCGGCTCCCGTTCGATCATCCGCTCTACATCTTGTTCTCCTCGGGCACGACCGGAGCGCCCAAGTGCATCGTGCACGGCGCCGGCGGGGTCTTGCTCCAGCATGTCAAAGAGCAACGACTGCACGCGGACGTGAAAGCCGACGACCGCACGTTCTACTTCACGACGTGTGGCTGGATGATGTGGAACTGGCTGGCGTCGGCGCTGGCGGCCCGGTCCACCGTGGTGCTGTACGACGGCTCGCCGTTCTACCCCGACGGTAACGCGATCTTCGACTACGCGGATGAGGTCGGGATGACCTTGCTGGGCGTCTCCGCGAAGTTCATCGACGCGGCCGCCAAGGCGGGACTCCGCCCGCGAGATACCCACGATCTCGGCAGCGTCCGCACGCTGTGCTCGACGGGCTCACCGCTCGTCCCGGAGGGCTTCGACTACGTCTACGAGCACGTCAAACGGGACGTCCACTTGGCGTCCGTGTCGGGCGGGACGGATCTGTGCGCGTGCTTCGTCGGTGGTCATCCGATGCTGCCGGTGTGGAGCGGCGAGATCCAGGGGCCAGCGCTCGGGATGGACGTGGATGTCTGGGACGAAGAGGGCCGACCGCTCGCGTCGGGGAAGGGCGAGCTGGTCTGCAAGCGGTCGTTTCCGTCCGTACCGATCGGTTTCTGGGGCGATGACGACGGCAGCCGCTTCCATACCGCCTACTTCGACACGTATCCGGGCGTGTGGCGACACGGAGACTGGATGGAGTGGACGGAGCACGGCGGCGCGATCATCCACGGCCGTTCCGACGCGACGCTCAACGCGGGCGGCGTCCGGATCGGGACGGCGGAGATCTATCGACAAGTGGAGAAGCTCCCCGAGATCGCCGAGAGCATCGTCATCGGTCAGCCGTGGGACAACGACACGCGGGTCGTACTGTTCGTGCGGCTCGCCGATGGGGCGTCGCTCGACGCGGCACTCGAGGCGCGGATCCGAGCGGCGGTCCGCGAGAACGCGTCGCCGCGTCACGTCCCCGCACGGATCCTGGAGGTCGCCGATATCCCGCGCACGAAGAGCGGGAAGATCGTCGAGCTCGCGGTGCGCGCCGTCGTGCTCGGCGAGCCGGTCAAGAACCTCGAGGCCCTCGCGAATCCCGAGGCGCTCGAGCTGTTCGAGAACCGATCGGAGCTGGTGGAGTAAGCGAGCCGGATCTAGTCCAGACCCGCGGCTTTGCGTAGGGCGTCGTTGACGGCCTTTGAGTCCGGAAAGACGGCCGCGACGTCTGGCAACGCCGGCGAGCGGGATGCATCGCCGCTCGAATGGCAAGGGACTTTTGATGCACCACACTAGCTGCCAATTAGTCCGCAACGATACCGCACGCTTGTCGACGCACGGCCCGGCCTGATCGCGACGCGTATCTCAGCAAGCGTGCGGCGGTGCAACGGACCTGGCCAGCCACGTCGGGCAGGCTCTACGCCGTCGCTATCGTCGTTCGGGGGGCGCTCGAAGGATTAATCGGACGAAGGCGTCCCCAGGAGCTCGAGCGTGGCGAGCGCCATCGTCTGGGCCGACCGCACGACCGCTTCGATCGAGCAGCTCTCATCCGGCTGGTGCGCTTGCTCGAGCTCGCCGGGGCCGTACGCGACGCATTGCTCGATCCCGGCGATCCGCACGACGTGTTTCTGGTCGTACGTCCCGGGGCTCGCGACGAGCCGCGGCGGCCCTCCGGCAACCGTCTCGATGGCCCGCCCCAGCGCGCGAACCAACGGCGCATCGGCGTCGGTGAAAGTCGGCTCGACGACCATCACGTCGACGAGCTCGTAGGCCCGCTCCGGATCCTCCGCCGCCAGCGTCTCGATGGCCTCGACGAGCTCCCCTCGCACGTCTTCGAACCGCTCCTCCGCGATGAACCGGCGATCGAGGACGGCCACCGCGTGGTCAGCCACGCAAGGAGTCTGAAGCGGCGCGGCTTCGGTCACATCGGTCTCCGTCTGCCCGCCGCGGATCGAGTTGACGTTGATGGAGGGTCTGCGCGCCTCGACCGGCACGACGGGCAACCGCGTCTCGCGCTCGCGAAGCGCCGGCACGAGATCGACTCGCAGACGCTCGAGCAGCGCGGTCAGGTCGTCGATCGCGCTCCTGCCCAGGAACGGCATGCTCCCGTGCCCGGTCCGACCGCGCGCGGTCAGCCGGGACCAATAGACGCCCCGGTGCCCGAGCGAGATGCCGTCGAGCCCGAACGGCTCCGGGATGATCACGTACTCCGTGCCGTCGCGGTCGATGTGCCCGGTCGCGGCCAGATGGGCGACGCCGGCGAAGCCACCGCTCTCCTCGTCGGGCGTCGCGCTGACCTGCAAGCGACCTCGGAACCCGACGCCGGCTCGACGAAACGAGGCGAGCGCGAAGATCCCCGCGACCAGCCCGGCTTTCATGTCGGAGCTCCCGCGACCGTACAGCCGTCCGTCCCGAATCGCGCCCCCGAACGGATCGAAGGTCCAGCCGTCGCCGGGCGGGACCACGTCGTAGTGACCGTTGACGTGGAGACCCGGTCCGGGTGCGTCGCCGACGATCGTGCCGACGACGTTGACGCGCGGGTGCTCGGTCGTGTGCTCGGGACGTCCCTCGGCCTCGACGTACTCCACCTCGAAGCCGAGCTCTCCGAGCTTGCTTCCGATGACGTCCGCGCAGCGGCGGTACTCCGCGCCCGGCGGGTTCACCGTGGGGATGCGGATCAGCTCGACCGCGAGCTCGATCATCTCATCGGCGGCGGTCTCGAGCTCGGCGCGGAGCGCCCGGGCGACGGTGGAGTCGGTCATCGCTGCGGAAGGCTATAATGGGATCGGGATCGACTCGCTCGGAGTCGTTCCGTCCCCCGTTGCCGAGGAGGACGCGTGCGCGGACCCCGGTTCGAGCACATCGACGCGGACCGAGCCCGTTCCGCCCTCGGGCGAGCGAGAGGGCCTCGGTTTGCTTGTGGGATGGGCATGCTGCTCGGCGCCTTCGCGGTGGCCGGCGGGTGCGCGGCGCAGACCGAGTCGCGCGGACCCGGCATCACCGCCGTGGAGGGGCTCAAGCTAGGCCACCACACGCTCGAGGGAAGGCCTACCGGTTGCACGGTCATCCTCGCCGAGGACGGGGCCGTGGCCGGCGTCGACGTCCGCGGCGGCGCGCCCGGAACCCGCGACATCGCACTGCTCGATCCCGTGGCGACGATCGAGCGCGTCCACGGGATCGCGCTCTCCGGAGGGAGCGCCTTCGGTCTCGACGTCGCGACGGGCGTCGTGCGGTTTCTCGAGGAGCGCGGCGTCGGGGTCGCGTTCGGCGGGAGCGTGATCCCGATCGTCCCGACCGCGATCCTGTTCGACCTCGGCGTCGGGGACGGGTCGATCCGACCCGGACCGGCGTGCGGATACGCGGCGGCGTCGATCGCCAGCACCGACGCGATGATCGAGGGGAGCGTAGGGGCCGGCGCGGGCGCGACGGTCGGCAAGCTCGCGGGTCGCGATCGCGCGATGAAGGGGGGGATCGGTACCGCTTCGATCACGCTCGCGGACGGGTTGACGGTCGCCGCCGTCGTAGCGGTCAACGCGGTCGGGGACATCGTCGACCCGGCGACGGGAGAGATCGTCGCCGGGGCCCGGACGCCCGACGGAACGGGCTTCACCGATGCCCGAGCGCTGCTCCGGGAAGGCGCGGCGCTGGAACCGGGCGCGGGCGCGAACACCACGATCGGCGTCGTGGCGACCAACGCCTCGCTCACCAAGACGCAGGTCACGAAGATCGCGCAGATGGCGCATGATGGGTTCGCGCGGGCGATCTACCCGGCCCACACGCCGTCGGACGGTGACACCGTGTTCGGGCTCGCCACCGGGACGCACGAGGGCGATGTCTCGGTCACGCGCCTCGGGGCGCTCGCGGCGGACGTCACGGCGGAGGCGATCCTCCGCGCGGTGCGGACCGCGACCGGCATACCCGGATTCCCCGCGGCTTCGGAGCTCGACCGCACGCCATGACATCGGGTCTGTGGCCGCTCCTGCTCTACGCGACCGGCCTCGTCGCGCTCGGACTGTGGATCGGACGCCGGGTCGGGAGCGCCGGCGATTTCTTCGTGGCCGGTCGAAAGCTCGGTCCGGTGCTCCTGTTCGCGACCCTCCTCGCCGCGAACCTCGGTGCGGGTACGACCGTGGGCGTCGCGGGTCTCGGCTATAGCGATGGGTTGAGCGCGTGGTGGTGGGTCGGCTCGGCCGGGATCGGGACGATTCTGCTCGGCGTCTGGGCGGGTCCTCGCATCTGGCGGGTGGCGGCGGAGCACGGACTGCTGACCATGGGCGACTATCTGGACCACCGCTACGGTCGGAGCGTACGCGGGCTCATCTCGGTGCTGCTCTGGTTCGCCACGCTGACCCTCGTGGCCGCGCAGTTCATCGCCATGGCCGAGATCGTCGGGGTGATCACCGGTCAGCCCCGTTGGGTGGGGGCGACCATCGGCGGCATCGTCGTGATCATCTACTTCACGGCCGGTGGCTTGCTCGCCTCGGCTTGGGTCAACCTCGTGCAGCTCGTCGTCCTCGTCGCGGGGTTCGCGATCGCGCTCCCGCTCGCGATATCGAACGCGGGGGGCTGGACCGCCGTGCAGGCCGCGGGCGCGGACATACCGGATTACCTGAACTTCTGGGAGGGCGGTGGGTCCGGTTGGATCTACCTGGCCCTGGTGGCGCCCGCGTTCATCATCTCGCCCGGGATCGTCCAGAAGGTGTACGGCGCGGTCGACGAGCGGGCCATCCGACGCGGGCTGGTCGCGGCCGGCCTCGCCATGATGGCGTTCGCGCTCGTGGTGACCCTGTTCGGCATGGTGGCGCGCGCCATGTACCCGGATCTGGCGAGCGGCGAGAGCGCGTTGCCGACCGTGCTCGCGTCGGGCGTCCCGTCGGTGATCGGCATGCTCGGGATGGCGGCGCTGTTCTCCGCCGAGGTCAGCTCGGCCGATGCCGGTCTGTTCATGTTGTCGACCTCGCTCTCCAAGGACCTGTACAAACGGTTCATCCGACCCGACGCGACGGATCGCCAGGTGCTGCTCGTGGCCCGCGGGGCGGCCATCGCGGGTGGAGTAGCGGCCGTGCTGTTGGCGCTCGTGTTCGCGTCCATCATCTCCACGCTCACCATCTTCTACGCGCTCTTGAGCGTGAGCCTGTTCGTACCGGTCGCGTTCGGGCTCCATTCGCGTCGCGCCGGTCTCGCCGAAGCGCTCGCCGCCATCGGCTCGGGTCTGGCGGCGCTGGCGGCCGTGTCACTGCTCAAGCCGGCCGACGCCCCGGCGCTCTTGGACGAGACGCTCATCGGCCTCATCGTGTCCGCCGTCGCCTACATGCTCGTGCTCGTGGCCCGCGGCGGCGGAAGAAAGGAGCGAACGGGTTGATCGACGGGTTGTTTCGGCTCGACGACAGAAGCGCGGCCGTGATCGGGGCCGGCGCCGGGATCGGCGAGGCGGTGGCGCGCGGGTGTGCGGCACAGGGGGCGGCCGTGCGGTGTCTCGACATCGATGCGGAGGCTGCTGAGCGAACCGCGGCTCGCATCCGCGACGAAGGCGGGGCGGCGTCGAGCGGCGCGCTCGACATCGGCGACCGGGCGGCGGTGGACGCGGCATTCGATGAGGTCGCCGACGCGGGGTCGCTCGACGTCGTCGTCTGCACGCCCGGGATCAACGTCCGCAAGCCGCTGCTCGAGTACACGGAAGAGGAGTTCGACCGCGTCGTCGGCCTGAACCTCAAGGGCAACTTGCACGTCCTGCAAGCGGCGGGTCGGGTCATGGCGGAGCAGGGTTCGGGCAGCATCATCCTCTTCTCCTCGATTCGATCGATCGTCGTCGAGGCGGGGCAGGGCATCTACGCCGCGACCAAGGCCGGGATCGTCCAGATGGTGCGGGCGCTCGCGGCGGAGCTCGGACCTTCCGGCGTACGTGTCAACGCCGTCGCCCCGGGCGTGGTCGACACGCCGTTGACCGCGCAGATCAAGGCGAAGCCCGATTGGTACCAGGCGTACGCGGACCGGACGATCTTCAAGCGCTGGGCGAGCGCGGAGGAGATGGTGGGTCCGACCCTGTTTCTCGCCTCGGATGCGAGCAGCTACGTCACGGGCTCCGTGGTGTTCGCCGACGGCGGTTGGACGGCGGTCGACGGTCGATTCGAGCCCAGCCTGTGAACGCGCACCCCCGAGGCTCGTCGTGGCACGGCTCGACGTAGCCGCCCTGCCGGGCGACGGCATCGGCCCGGAGGTCACGCGCGCCGCGCTCGAGGTCCTGCACCTCGTAGCGACCGTGGGGGGGCACGAGCTCCGCGTCACGGAGTGGCCCATCGGCTGGGCCGCGATCGAGGCCGGGAGGGGGCCGCTCCCGGACGAGACGCGCGACGCCTGTCGCGCCGCCCCGGCGGTCCTGGTCGGGGCGGTGGGCGATCCGAGGGCGGGGGATCGACCGCTCGCGGAGCGACCCGTGACCGGTCTCCTCGCGTTGCGACGCGCGCTCGGCTGTTTCGTCAACGTCCGACCGGCTCGCGTGAGCGAGGGGCACCTCCGGTTCTCCGCGCTGCGCGCCGAACGTGCCCGCGGGGTCGACTTGGTGTTCGTGCGTGAGCTCGCGGGAGGGCTGTACTACGGCGAGCCGCGCGCGCTGGATGGCGCCGAGGGCCGCGCCTGGAACACGCTCCGCTACGAGGCGGAGGAGATCGAGCGGATCGCGCGGTTCGCGTTCGAGACCGCGCGCGCGCGACGCGGCAGGCTGACGTCGGTCGACAAGGCGAACGTGCTCGAGACGTTTCGCCTGTGGCGAGCGACCGTGGATCGGGTGGCGACCGACTTCCCGGACGTCGAGCTCGAGCACATGCTCATCGATCGGGCCGCGATGGAGTTGATGGTCCGACCCGCGCAGTTCGACACCGTGCTGACCTCGAACCTGCTCGGCGACATCCTGAGCGACCAGGCGGCCGGGGTGGTCGGATCGCTGGGGCTCCTCGGCTCGGCCAGCCTCGGCGGCGAGTCGGATCTGTACGAGCCGGTCCACGGGTCGGCACCGGATCTGGTCGGGACCGATCGGGCGAACCCGATCGGCGCGATCGCGTCGGTGGCGTTGATGCTCCGGCACACGTTCGACCTGGTCGAAGAGGCGGCGCTCATCGAGCGTGCCATCGACGCGGTCCTCGCGGCCGGGCACCACACGGCGGACCTGTCGTCCCCCGACGGCGATCCGACGCAGGCGCTCGGGACGACCGCGCTCACGAAGCGGATCCTGGCGCGCGTACGCGAAGCCACTCCGGCGCCCGCGTAGCCGAGGTCCAGGTGGCGGACGAAGGCGCGACGCGCGATCGGTCGAAGCCCGGTGGAGCCGGGTACGTGCTCGACGAGCACGAGCGGCTTCCCCACGAGGCCCTCGCGGCGCTCCAGCTCGATCGACTTCGGGGGACGATCGAGCGCGTCGCTCGCGCCGTGCCCACCTATCGAGATCGGTTGCGCGAGGTCGGCCTCCGGGCGGGCGATCTCGAGTCCCTCGACGATCTGGCGGCGATTCCGTTCACGACCAAGGACGACCTCCGCGAGCACTACCCGTTCGCGCTGTTCTCGACGCCTCTTTCGGACGTGGTACGCCTCCATGCATCGAGCGGAACCACCGGGACGCCGACCGTGGTGGCGTACACCGAGGACGACGTGCGGCTCTGGGCCCACCTGATGGCTCGAACCTTGGCGGCCGGGGGCGTGACATCGAACGACGTGCTTCAGAACGCGTACGGATACGGTCTGTTCACCGGCGGGCTCGGGATCCACTACGGCGGGGAGGAGGTCGGCGCGACCGTCGTTCCGATGTCGGGCGGCAACAGCGCGCGACAGCTCATGCTGATGCGCGACTTCCAGAGCACCGTCCTCTGCTGCACGCCGTCCTACGCGCTGAGCATGATCGAAGCCGCAGAGGACTCGGGAATCGACGTCCGCGAGCTGAGCGTCCGAGTGGGGTTCTTCGGGGCCGAGCCGTGGACGGCGGAGATGCGCGCCGAGATCGAGGCTCGGTGGCACATCACGGCGCTCGACATCTACGGATTGTCCGAGATCATCGGGCCCGGGGTGGCGGCGGAGTGCGAAGCCAAAGACGGGCTGCACATCGCGGAAGACCATTTCATCCCCGAGATCATCGATCCCGCCACGGGGCAGCCGCTCCCGGAGGGGGAGCGGGGCGAGCTCGTCTTCACCTGCGTGACCAAGCAGGCGCTCCCCCTTCTCCGATACCGTACGCGCGACCTCACTCGGCTCTCGCGAGCGCCCTGCGCGTGCGGACGGACCACGGTCCGAATGGAGCGGGTCGTGGGTCGAAACGACGACATGTTGATCGTCCGCGGCGTGAACGTGTTCCCGTCGCAGATCGAGGCGGCCGTGCTGAGCGTCGAAGGCGTCGAGCCGTACTACGAGATCATCGTGGACCGTTCCGAACGGCGTCTCGACACGCTCGACGTGCGATTGGAGGCCTCGGAGGACGCGTGGGGCGATCGCGACCGGCGGACCGCCGTCGAGGAGCGCGCCCGACGCGGCATCCAGGAGACGCTCGGGATCACGTGTCGCATCGAGCTCGTCGAGCCCGGCGGCATCCCGCGGAGCGAGGGCAAGGCCGCCCGCGTGATCGATCGACGAGGCTAGTGTGGTGCATCAAAAGTCCCTTGCCATTCGAGCGGCGATGCATCCCGCTCGCCGGCGTTGCTCGATCTCGACGTAGCTATGGCTACGCCTTCGTTCTCGCGTCTTGGCGAGCGGGCGCCTCACCACTCTCGGTGGT
>JAKSCH010000121.1 GCA_022360695.1 Gemmatimonadota bacterium | reverse complement strand
GCGAACCCGATCCGGAACCCGGGCATGCAGAAGGCCTTGGATACCCCGTCGAGCAACACCACGCGCTCGCCCCGCTCCTCGACGTCGAACACCGACGGCGCCGTCGTCGGGCCGTACGACAACCGGCGGTAGATCTCGTCGGACAACACCCAGATGTCGTGCGTCCGCGCCCACGCCAAGATCTCGGTCAGCCGCGCGAGGTCGTAGACGGCGCCGCTCGGGTTCGACGGGCTGTTCAGCATCAGACCCCGGGTGGCGGGGGTACGCGCTGCCTCGAGCTGGTCGACCGAGAGCGCGAACTCGTCCTCCCACCGCGTGTGTACCACCACCGGGCGCGCGCCGGCGAGCCCCACGATCGCTGGATAGCTCGGCCAGTAGGGCGCCGGCACCAAGACGTCGTCGCCGGACCCGAAGAGCGCGTAGCAGCAGTTGAACAGGGGCTGCTTCACGCCGGCTCCCACGAGCACGCCGCCCGGGTCGACGTCAGCCGCCGCGGTCGTCTCTTCGAGGTATCGGGCCACCGCGCTTCGGAGCTCCGGAAGTCCCGGCGTCGGAGGGTACCCGGTTCTCCCGGCTCGGATCGCCTCGATCGCCGCCTCGGCCGCGAACTCGGGCGCCGCGAACCGGGGCTCGCCGGCGGAAAGGTCGATGACCGGCATGCCATCCGCCTTGAGCTGCCGCGCTCGAGCGGCGAGCGCCAGCGTAGCGGAAGGCTCGAGTCGGGCGACGTTTTCTGAGAAGGTGTGGATCGACACGGCAGTCCATTGATTGGCCGGGACGCATCGTTCCCGTATTTTCAAAACATCGAGAACCGCGGATCCGCGACGCCCGGACGATGCGCGACGATGTTACACGAGACCGGACCATGACGACAGATATCGAGAGCCCCCTGACACCGAGCGCCGTGCTCGACGCGGCCCGCCGCTTCTTCTTGGGGGCGGATCGACTCGGAGACGCCTGGATCGAGAGCGAGAGCGAGACGCATATCACGTTTTGCACGTTCCGCGGGAACCTCTCGATCGCCGCGTTCCCCGGCCCGGACGGCCCGGACGTCACGCGGGTGCGCGTCACCACCCTGCGCGAGGAGGGGATCGTCCCCCGTCTCCTGACCCACATCCGTGGTCCGGCGATCTCGTGAGTCGGATCTCGGTTCGCACGTTGTTCTTCGGCGTGTACGGCGAGCTCGCGGCGAGTCGCGAGGGCACGGCAGATCTCCCGGCCGGCAGCACCGTGGGCGACCTGGTCGAGACGCTCCGCGGGGCCCGCGGGCACGACTGGCTCCCGGAGCGCGTCGTGGTCGCCGTCAACCAGAGTTACGCGGAGACCGGGACGCCGCTTTCGGACGGGGATGAGGTCGCGCTGATTCCCCCGGTGGCGGGCGGCTGATGTCCGATCGGAACGAGCGGACCCGACCGACATCGATCCGGACGGCGATCACGCCCGATCCGTTGGATCGCTTTCTCGGCCGAGCGCCGCTCGGCTCTCATTCCGACGGTGCGGTTCTCGTCTTCGAGGGACGCGTGCGCGACACGAACGAGGGAAGACCCGTGGCGCGGCTCGGGTACGAGGCGTACGTCGACATGGCGACCCGCGAGCTCGACGCCATCTGCCGGGAGGCGGGCGACCGGTTCGCCGTGGGCGCGATCTCCGCGGCCCACCGCGTGGGCGAGCTGGAGCTCGGCGACGTCAGCGTCGTCGTCGGGGTGGCGGCCCCGCATCGCGATGCGTGCTACGCCGCGTCCCGATGGGTGATCGAAGAGATCAAGCGCCGGCTCCCGGTGTGGAAGCACGAGCACTACTCGGACGGTGAATCCGCGTGGGTGGGTGCGCCCGAGGCCGTGACCGCCCGCCTTCCGCGCGACTCGAGGGTCGGTTGATGCGAGACCAGCACGGACGTCGGATCCGCTATCTCCGGATCTCCGTGACCGATCGGTGCAACCTACGCTGCACGTACTGTATGCCGGAGGAGGGGCTCGATTGGATCCCCAAACCCGAGATGCTGGCCTACGAGGAGATCGCCGAGATCGTCCGGCAGATGGCCCGGGAGGGGCTCGAGCGCGTGCGCGTCACGGGCGGGGAGCCGTTGATTCGGCGAGACCTGCCCGACCTGATCGACATGATCGCCCGCGTCCCCGGGATCGATGACATCTCGCTCTCGACGAACGCCATTCTGCTGCCGCGTTTCGCGCGGTCGCTCCGGGACGCCGGCGTCGGGCGCGTGAACATCAGCCTGGACACGTTGGATCGCGATCGCTTCGAGGAGATCGCCCGTC
>JAKSCH010000250.1 GCA_022360695.1 Gemmatimonadota bacterium | reverse complement strand
GAACCTGTTCGGTGCGTCTCGGGTCGCGTTCGCCATGGCGCGGGATCGAACGCTCCCGCGGCGACTGGGTCGCATGCGCGGGGAGAGCGGCACGCCCGCGACGGCCATCGTCGTGACGGGCGCCATGGTGGCGATCATCGCGATCGGGGTCGGCGACGTCGCCGCCGCCGGTGCGGCGTCGAGTCTCATCTTCCTCATCTCGTTCGCGATGGTCCACTGGGCCGCGGCGCTCGCCCGACGGCGCTCGGGCGAGGACCGTTTTCCGATCGTCCCGTCGGCCGGAGCGGCGCTGTGCTTGGGGCTCGCGGTCTTTCAGGCGCTCGCGGTGCGGGAAGCCGGAGCGGTCGCCGCGTTGTGGCTGGGGCTCGGCATCGTCCTGTATCTGACGTTGCTCGCGCCGGGGGCCCGGCTCGCCGATGTCACCGCCGAGGCCCGGGATCCCGACTTGGCGCGTCTGAGAGGACGAAGCCCGCTCGTGCTCGTCCCGATCGCGAACCCGGGGAGCGCCGCGAGCTTGGTCGACGTGGCGGCCACCGTGCGGACTCCCGGCGCGGGTCGGATCCTGCTGCTGTCGGTGGTCCGCCCGGGTGGCGACCCGACGGTGGACAGCTCCACGCTCGATGACGCGCGCGCGGTCCTGGGCGAGTCGCTCGAACGCAGCCTCGAGAGCGCGCTCGTCGCGGAGACGTTGTTCACCATCGCCCCCGACGCGTGGACCGAGATCGCGCGGGTCGCCCGACTCCACGACTGCGAGACCGTCCTGCTGGGGCTTCCGCACCTCGGCGAGCCCGGCGTCGAGTCGAGGCTCGAGCATTTGATCGCCGGCATCGCGGCCGATGCGGTGGTCGTTCGCGCCCCCCGTCGTTGGCGGATGAACGAGGCGGAGCGGATCCTCGTCCCGCTGGGCGGGCGGCGCGAGCAGAGCAGGCTTCGCGCGCGCTTCCTCGCCAGCTTGTCTCGCTCGAGCGAGCGCTCGGTCACGTTCCTACGGACGCTCCCGACGGCTACCGCGCCGGAAACGCGCGTCCGTCTCGAGCGATTCGCCCGTGACCTGGCGTGCGACGAGGCCACGGGCCCGCACGAGGTCGAGATCGTCTACACGGACGATCCGGAGCGCGTGATCCTCGACCACGCCGCGCAGACGGATGTCGTCGTGATGGGGATGCGAAGACGGGACGTGAGACGCCCGGGTCTGGGCGAGCTCTCGAAGACGATCGCGCGTCGGACGGACGTTCCGCTGATCCTGATCGGCAGACGTCCGACGCGCGCGCTCGGGGTCACCGCGTTTCCCTTCGCGAGGTAGACGACCCGGGGGAACGCCCGTTTAGCGACGCGTAGGCGCCACCAGCTCGATCTCGTCGAGCCACGCCATCGCCGCGCCATGCGTGTCATCGGTGTCGACCAGCAGCGCGATCGCGGCCAGCGTGGGGGCCGGCTCGCCGAACGCGGCCTCGTAGTCGTCGAACACGTCGCGGCCCTCGTCGGCCCAGCGGCCGGCGATCTCGTCGCCGCTCTGGTGGGAGCGCTCGGCATCACGTTCTGAGGCGCGACTCAGACGCCGCCACAGCTACCGAGGTGCCGCCGGAAGAACGCCTCGAGCCGCGTGTACATGTCGATCCGATTGTCGGGATCGCGAAAACCGTGCGCTTCGTCGGGGTACGTCACCGTCTCCACGTCGATGCCGTGCCGAGCGAACTCGGCAACCGCGTGCTCGAAGTTCTGGATCGGAACGCGTCGGTCGAGCTCCCCGTGCATGAGCAGCACGGGCGCCGTGATGTGCTGGATGCGAGCGACCACGTCGCTCTTGGCGTACGTATCGGGACGCTCCGCGGGTGTGCCACCGTGGCCCGTGATCGAGAAGATCTTCCCGAGACGATCCGTATACTCGAGCGTGTTGAGCTTCGAGTACGCGCCTCGCATGGGGACGGCGGCGTCGAACTTGTCGGGCGTGAGGCTGACGGCGGAGAGCGACATGCTCCCGCCGTAGCTCCCCCCGTAGATCCCCACCTTCCCGTTGACGTAGTCGAGCGAGCGAAGGAAGTCGGCCGCGGCGCCCGCGTCGAGCGCCTGCTCGTTGAGCCAATCCTCGACGGCCAGGTCCTGGAAGGCCCGCCCGAACCCGGACCCGCCCCGGTAGTTGATCGCGAGCACGACGAATCCCCGGGACGCGAGGTACTGTTCCGTCAGGTTCGGACCGCGCTGGTAGGAGTTCGTCCCGCCGCCGTGGACCTGTACCAACGCGGGGCACTGCGGCGCCGGCACTCCATCCGGGACGACCGCGATCCGGGGAGGGAGATAGAGGAAGCCCTGGATCGCGAGCCCATCGAAGCTCAGGTACGAGACCTCTTCGGGCGCTCTCAGACCCGCCCACGCCGGCGCCCACGCGGTCAGACGACGAGGCCGCCCGCCGACGGCGTCGAGCGCGTACGCCTCCGAGCCGACCGTCGGGCCCGCGCCCACGAAGGCGAACCGGCCCGCTTCGGATGCTCCCGAGAGCGAGGACATCGTGCCCGTCCGGTTCGTGACACGCGTCGCTACGCCACCCGCCGCGGGAACCGTCCACAAATTCGTGCTCCCCCGCTCGAGGTAGGGGAAGAACAGCGCGCTCCCGTCGTCGGACCACCAAGGCCGATGCCGCATGATGGCATCGGTCGCGTACACCTGCATCTCGATCGCGCGTTCTTCGCCGGTCTCCAGGTCGAGCAGATAGATGTACGCGAGGTCCTCGTACCAGTACTCGTCCTTGGCCGTCCCGAAGACCGCCAGGCGGGTCCCGTCGGGGGACCAGACCGGGCTCGACATCGCCATCAGCGACCGCGACAGCTGACGACGGTCGCCGGTCCGGGTGTCCACGATCCACACGTCGTCGTGCCAGTAGTCGGCCTCGTTCGAGACATACGCGAGGTGCCGCGCGTCGGGAGACCACGTCGGGACGAACCGTGGGTCGTCGAGCGACATGGCCGCTTCGGTCAGTCGTCGCGCCGCGGCGCTGCCATCGGCCGGTACGAGCCAGATGTCCTGGTGGCCGCTCTCGCTCGAATAGAACGCCACGCGTTCCCCGTCGGGGGAGACCGCGGGGGCGCGCGTCCCGTCGAGTCTGCTCGTCAGCCGACGACCCTCGAGCTCATCTACGGCGGCCACCCATAGATCGCCGTCGCGGAGAAACGCGATCCGGGAGCCGTCCGGCGCCCAGCTCGGACTCGTCCCTCGGACCCATAGACGCGGCTCCGTCCCCATCGCGTCCGACCGGTCGGCCGGAGCCGTGGCCGTCACGTAGATCCCGGGGCCGTCGGGACCCGTCCCCGTGATGGCGACCCGGCGGCCGTCGGGGGAGACCGCAACCGTCCGCGCGCCCGCCGTCGTCCGGTGGATGTTGTCGAGCGTCAGCTCGAGGTCGGCCGCGCCGCCGGGCGGTTGACCGCACCCGCCGACCGCCGCCGCGGTCAGGACGGCCGGGAGTCGAGATCGGCACCGTCTCATGCGAGGTCCAGGGCCGTCAACGAGTCGTCGAGCGCCGCCACGAACGCATCCACCTCGACATCGGTCATCGGGGTCGACAGACACCCGAAGATGCCTCGATACGACATCAGGATCCCGCGCTCGAGCATCGCGTGACACAAGGCGGTGTAGATCGGCACGTCGAGCGTGTGCCGATGCAGCGCGCGGTAGTCCGTGAGCGGCTCCGCCGTGAGGTGCGCGCTGAACAGCGACCCGCTCCCGAACACCTGGGCCGGGGTGTTCCTGCGGCGGAAGAGCTCCCGAAGCTCGTGGCGGAGCCGATCGCCCAGCTCCTCGAGCCGATCGTACGCCTTCGGGGTCATGCGCTCCATCGCCGCGAGACCGGCCGCCATCGTCACCGGGTTGCCGGAGTACGTGCCCCCGTGGCTGACCTTCATCTTCTTCGTGTGGTCGAAGACGTCCATGATGTCGGAGCGGCCACCGGCCGCCCCGACGGGGAACCCTCCCCCGATGACCTTCCCGAGACAGGTGAGGTCCGGGACGACCTCGTGCCGCGCGAACGCCCCGTGATACCCGAGTCGGAACGTCAGCACTTCGTCGGCGATCATCAGCACGTCGGCGCGCTCCGTTGCGGCGCGGAGCCGCTCCAGAAACCCCGGCGCCGGAGGGATGAGGCCGAGCGCGCCCGGCAGCGCGTCGACCACGACCGCGGCCAGCTCCTCACGGTGCTCGTCGATCAGCCGGGCACACGCCTCGGGCTCGTTCCATGGCAGCACCACGACCTCGGAGACCGCACTCGGCGAGCAGCCCGCTTCGCCCACGCTCTCGGGCCGATCGGCATCCCCCCAGTCTTCCGGCCCGGCGCGTTCGCTCACCTGCGCGAAGTCGTACACACCGTGATACGCGCCTTCGATCTTGGCGATCTTCGGGCGGCCGGTGAAGGCGCGCGCGCTCTTGATCGCGATCAGGAGGGCCTCGGTGCCCGAGTTGCAGAACCGAAGCGACTCGACGCCGGGGATCCGGTCGACGAGGAGCTCGGCGAGCCCGACGTCCAGCGCCGTGGGGGCGCCGAACGCGGTGCCTCGACGGACCTGTTCCTCCACGGCGGCGACCACGTCGGGGTGCGCGTGTCCGTGGATGAGCGACGTGTAGTTGTTGAGGAAGTCGATCCGCTCTTCGCCTTCTTCATCGAAGAGGCGACACCCGACACCTCGCACCATGTAGGGTCCGTGCGGCGTCGTCGCGATCGAGTGTCGGGTGTTGCCACCCGGCATGACCCGTCGCGCGCGCTCGTAGAGCGCCGACGCGCGCGACGAGGAATCGCGATAGCGGGCCGTCGTCGTTCGGGTCGGTGCCTCGTCCGGGACCGACGTGGATGGTGAGGGGACCGTCATCTCGCCTCCGCGTGCGTTCTTCCGAGTCGGGGCACCCGCGGACGATCGGACGACCGCGGGTACCCTCGACTCATTATTCACGCGCGCGAGCGAGCGGGCGAGCGCGACCCCGCCGAATGCGCTCCGAGCTACGCCTCCGGCGGCGCCTCCGCGACGGCGTCCTGCAGCCCGTCGACCATGTCCTGGTAGGCCGCCGCCGGGTCCGACGTCACGGGGAAGAGCGCGGCGGGCCAGGCGGTCCATCGCGCTCGGACGTCTTCCACGACCGCCGGGTCGAGACCGAATGTCGAGAGCGAGAGGTAGAGGAAGTTGCTCGGGCCCATCTGCTCGATCGCGGCCCCCAGCATCGCATCGTTCATCCCCTCGACCGTGACGAGCAGGCGGTTCGGAGGATCCGCCACGAGCACGTCCCCGACCAGCTCGTCCCCCGAGACGCAGCGGGCCGAGAACCGTCCGCCCGCGCGCTCATCCCCCGTCATCCCGAGCCCATCGGGGCCTATGAGCTTGTTCCACGCCGTCGTGTCGGTCTCGCTTATCGCGACGTGCATCACGATATGGTCGCGCGGCGTCCCCGCGTGCTTCTCGAGATAATGGCGAAGCGTCAAGAAGAAGCCCTCCCAGCCACGCTTGGTGCCCTCGTAGAACCAGTCCCAGTCGGGGGTGTCGGGGATACCCGACTGGACCATTCGAAGGACGGTCTTCCCGCCTTTCGTCTCGATGAAGTACTCCTCGGCGATCGCTTCGCCGAGCGGGGGCGAGCCCTCCACCGGCTGGTACTCCATCCGCATCCGCTTCTCGGGCTCGAAGATGACGATCTTCCCGTCCCCCTCCATCCCCTCGCCCCACGAGATCCGGTACGCACCGCCGACGCACGCGTCGATGTCGGCAGTCTGGACGTACCAGCGGATGACTTCGTCGGACTCCGTGATCGCCGCCCAGACTGCCGACGGCGGCGCGTCGATCTCGACCGTATGCTCTTGCTCCCGCGTCTCTCCCTCGGGCTTGTCCGTCATGGCTACGACTCCGTTTCCGGTTGTTCTTCCTCGCCCGTGGCCCCGCCTTCCGGCTCGCGCCGGGGGTGCGTGGCGACGAGCAGCCGATACGACCGACTCTCTTCGACATCGGGACGGTGGTACTTCGCGATCAGCCCGCGGAGCAAACCCGTGAGCTCGTCCGAGAAGGCTCGGAGCTCGCGGGGAGACGCGAAGTCGATCTCCGATTCGTGCGTGATCGTGGCGAGTCGCTTCCCCGCTTCGGCGGCCCCGCTTCGCAGCGCGGCCACGTCGCTGACCAGCCGGGACGCCGCGGCGACCATGTACGCGCTGGAGAAGCGGTCCTGGATCGCCTCGGGGTCCACGAGCCCGCCGAGCACCTCCGGATCGACGACCAGGGCGTGCGCGGTCGTTCGAAACACGCGCTCGGTGAACCCGCGACGACGGCGCTCTTCCACGAGCTCGACCAAGCCCTGCGCTTCGAGCTGTCGGAGGTGGTAGTTGAGCTTCTGTCGGCTGATTTCGAGCCGCGGGGCGAGCCCGCTCGCCGAGTCCGGCTCCCGCAGCTCGGCCAGGAGCCGTCGACGAAGCGGCGTCAACGCGCTCCGTACGCTCCGGGGATCGTCGAGCACCCGGAGGACCTCGCGTGGCCCGCCGCTTGGCCCTTCTGCCAAAGAGAACATGCGCACAATCTACATTAGACAAAAATTCTTGTCAATTGAGCGAGCCGTCCGTCGATGCCGCTCGGCTCGACCCCGAGCGGTTGCCGTTCCCGCCCCGGGACCTCGCTCACTGGATCGAGGCTCGATGAGCCCTGGTCGCTCATGGCATCGTCCCGTGACGTTTCGAGCCTCGGGACCGTCTTCCCATCGGTCTGTACCGTTCCGCGCGACACCGACGCGGGCGGGCGGACGTTCCACGGAGGGGGTGTGATCTTGCGCACGATACGAAGGGCGACGCTCGGCGGGCTCCTCATCGCCCTAGCCGCGGGTGGTTCGGCGACGCCGGCAACGGCGCAGTCCGCCGACTTCCTGTTCGAACGCCCCGGCGTCACGCTGGGGCTCCGGGTCGGCTACGCGGTACCGCGCGCGGGGAGCGAGATCTTCGACTTCACGAGCGAGCAGCTGACCATCGACAAGAGCGACTTCAACGGCGTGGCGGTGGCGGGCGAGCTCGCGATTCGGACGTCCGACCGCATCGACGTGGCGGTCGGGCTCGGGGTCGAGACGAGCGACACGAGATCCGAGTTCCGCGAGTTCGTCGACACCGACAACCTGCCCATCGAGCAGGACACGCGCTTTACGCGCGTGCCGTTGACGGTGGGGGTCAAGGCCTACCTGACGGAACGAGGGCGGAGGATCAGCGACTTGGCTTGGATCCCGCGCAAGTGGGCGCCGTACGTGGGTGGCGGTCTGGGCTACATCTGGTATCGTTTCGAGCAGACGGGCGACTTCGTGGACGTCGACACGCTCGACATCTTCTTCGACGAGTTCGATTCGAGCGCCGGCTCCCCGCTCGCGTACGCGACGGCGGGCGTCGATTATGCCGTTGGACCGAAGTGGTTCGTTACGCTCGAGGGACGGTATTCGTGGGCGAGTGCGGAGATGGGACGGGATTTCGTGGGGTTCGAAGACATCGACCTGACGGGGTTACGAGCCGCGCTCGGAATCTCGGTCCGCATCTGACCCGGAGCGAAAAAGGAGGGCGACAGGATGGATTCTCGCCGCGTTAGACGACTCGCTATGGCCGGCGCCGCCGTGGGCTGGCTCGCGATCGGATGGGCCCCTTCGGACGCACGGTCCCAGGAGACCGACGAGCGCTGGCTCGCGTTCAGCGGGTGTTGGCAGCCCGTCGGCGAAGCGCGGGACCCTGACGCGCCCGACGCGCTCATGTGCTTCCAGCCCGCCCCGGAGGGCGGCGCGGGCGTCGAGATGGTATCCGTCGAGGATGGCGAGATCGTCGCGAGCGAGGTCATCCTCGCGGACGGTCGCCAGCGGGATGTCGAAATCGAGGGTTGCTCCGGGTGGGAGCGCGCGGATTTCTCCGCTCGCTCCGGACGTGTGTTCGTCGCTTCGGAGTACGCGTGCGATGGTGGGGTGGTCCGCCAGGCCACGGGTCTCCTCACGATCGTCTCGGCCGAGGAGTGGATCGACGTTCGGTCCGTGAGGGTCGACGATCAGAACATGACGCTCGTCCACCGGTATCGGCCGGCTCGACCCGGCGTCGCGGAAGACGCCGGGGTGGAGGACTTCGCGGACGGACGGATCATGGCGCTTCAATCCGCTCGCGCGGCGGGGTCGGTTCGCCCTTCCGTGGATGACGTCATCGAAGCGAGTCGCTTCGTGGACCCGGCGGGCGTGAGCGCGTGGCTGGCAGAGCGCGACACGCCGCTCGAGGTCGACGCGGACCGACTCGTCCGGCTCGCGGACGCGGGCGTGTCCGAGGACGTGATCGACATGGTCGTCGCGGTGAGCTATCCGTCGCGGTTCGCGATCGATCGCGAGCCGGAGGGATACGGTCGAGGCTACGGCCGTGGCATCGGCGACTACTACGGGCGGATCGGGTACTACGACCCGCTGTACGGTTCGCTCTTCTACTCGCCCTACGGATACAGCTATGGGTACGGGTATCGTTACGGACTCGGGCTCGGATTCCACGGGCCTCGCGTGGTACGCGTCGATCGAGCGGATAGCGGGGGGCGTGTCATCAGCGGTCGAGGGTACAGCCGTGGCTCGGGCGCCGTCGAGAGTCGTCCGGCCTCCTCGAGCGCGCGCGCCACGGGGAGCTCCTCGCGTGGATCCACGGGCCGCTCGACGGGTCGGACGGCCCGACGACGGGGCGGCGGAGGCGGCGGGATCTAGCTCGTCCGGCCGGTCGCGGCCCGGGGACGGCGGTCGGGTGGCTTCGCGTTTGCAGTCGGATGCCGTACAATTCAGCTCACACACGATCGATGGGCGGGAATCTGACGGGAGGTAGCGTGGCGAGGCGGGCGAACTACGGTTTCGAAAAACGGCAGCGCGAGCTCAAGAAGAAGAAGAAGAAGGAAGCCAAAGCCGAGAAGAAGCGGCTCATGAAAGAAGCCGCCCGAGCCGAGGCGGGGATCGTCGAGGAGCCGGGGATCGAGGGTCCCGACGAGACCGAGTCGGCTCGCGAGGCCGATCCTCCGGACGATACCGCCTAGGCCACCGCGCCCCCCGGGGGGGACCTAGTGACCCGGGTCCGGCGGCGGCGTCCAGCCGGTGGCCCTCCTCCGGTCTTGGACGCACCGCTTGAAACGAAACGCGTTCTCCGGGAGCGCGAAGTCCATCCCGTAATTGTCGGGCCCCACGGCTTCGACATGCGCCACGATCACGCTGAGCCCGTCGCGCTCCATGGCTTCGACGAACGCCTCGCCGAACTCCATGGTCGTCGACACCGACGCCACGTGCGCGATGCCCGCCCCCTTCGCGATCACCGCGAGATCGGTGACTCCCGAGGTCGTATGCGATTCGAAGCCGCCGGTGGAGAGCAGGCTGCCGTTGTCGAAGATCACGTGGACGAGGTTGGCGGGTCGATACCGCGCCAGGGTCGTCAGCGTGCCCAGGTTCATGAGCACGGACCCATCGCCGTCGAGCACGATCACCTTCTCGTGCGGCAGGTGACGCGCGAGACCGAGTCCGATCGACGAGGCGAGCCCCATCGCGTGTTGGAGGTAGAAGAAGTTCTCGCGGTGACCCAGGTCGTACAGCTCCTGAGCGCACGCGCCCATGATCGTGACGACGAGCTTGTCCTCGATCTCGGGGTAGATCATCTCGATGCATTGAACGCGTTCCATCAGACCGTCTCGCTCATCGCCGCTACACCTCCATCAGGTCGCGCGTGAGGAGCAGCGCGACCGGCGAAAGAGAGCTCTGCGAGAAGGTGTACGCCTCCGCGATCTGCTTCGCCACGATCGCGGGATCGCGTGCGTGCTCGTAGGGGATGTTCAACGCTCGAAGCAGGCCTTCCGTCACGATCCCACCGCGGGTGTGCCAGGGGTACGGTTCGCCCCAGTGGCCGCGTACCGCCACCAGCATGCACAGCGGGATGCCGTATAGCTGCGCCAACGAGATGATCCCGTTCATCGCGCCGAAGAACCCGTGGTTCTGCATGAGAAGGGCGTGTGGCTCGCCCGCGAAGTAGGCGCCCGCCGCGACACCGATCGCCTCTTCTTCTTTCGCGACCTGGATCAGATCGACATCGGGGTCGTCCTCGGCTCGTTGGAGGAGCAACCCGAGCCACGTCTCCGGGAGGGCCGAGAGGCTGAGGATGCCGGCCGCCTTGATCCCATCGAACACGGCCTTCGAGTTCTCGTACGAGACTGTCATGGCGAAAGGGTGCGCGCGGGAAGGCGCGTGCGCAATGCGACGCGCCCCCGCGCGACGCCGCTATGCCTCGGCGGCGAACTCGTCGACGTCCGTGAACAGACGTTGCGCTTCCACCAGACTTCGGCCGGCCAGCCCATCCGCGACCCGGCGCGCGAGCGCCGACTCGCGGGCCCGCTCCCCGTAGCGGCGGCTGAGCCATATCGCGAGGAGCAGGACGGCGACTCCGAGACCGAAGTTCACAACGATCCACGGGGCCCCGAACGCCGCGTACAGATCGAGACCGAAGACCCCGTGCGCCCCCACGATCGCGAGGGGGGTCCAAAGCAGCGGGGCCGCGATGAGCATCGCGCCTTCCGATCGCACTCGGGACACGCGTAGCTCGGCGAGACGACGTTGAATCACCACCACAGGCTCCGAGTAGTCGACGCGCGACACCGCGTAGAGCTGTCGAGCCGAAAGAACGACCATCGTGAGTACGGCTCCATGCAACGCGAGTCCGGGGATGGCGTAGCGAAGAGTGCCGAAGTTCTCGAACAGATAGCCCCCCGTGAGGAAGCACACACCCAAGCTCGCGATCAGCTCGAGCCACAACCCGAGCTCGAGCCGGGTCATGTTCGAACGGACGTGGTCGGCGCCGAGCCCGTCGAGCAGCCGACGCTCGAACTTCGCTCCGGCCTTCCCACCCAGGTCTCGCCATAGGTCCTGTAGGACATCGAACTCCATCACGTACCTCCTTCATACTGCTCGGCAGCGGTCAGCTCCGTCCGCATCCGACCTCGAATGCGACTCAGCTTCGTCGAGACGTTGCTTGCCGTGATGCCGAGCACGGATGCGATCTCCCGGTTGCCGTGTCCTTCCAGGTGGAGCAGGACGAGCGCACGATCGAGCTCTCCGAGTCGTTGGATGAACGCCTGGAGCGCCTCGAGACGCGGATCGAGATCGTCGTCCGTCTCGGCTACCTCGGTACCCGGTGCGAGTGGCACCGTATGGCGAAACCGAGTCGCTGCGCGCCGCGAGACCGAGATCGCGACATTGAGCGCGATCCGGTACATCCAGGTCGAAAACCGACGCTCGCGGTCGTAGCGGGGGAAAGAGCGCCAGAGCTGCAAGTAGATCTCCTGCGCCAGATCCTCCCGCTCCTCGGACGTCGGCGCGTAGGCGTTCGCGAGCTTGAAGACGATCCCGCGGTGCGCGGCCATGTGCTCCTCGAACGCGCGGTACGACGCCTCGTCAGCCAAGGGCTCGACGCTCTCGAGCTCGCGTGTATCGGCATTCACGTCCGACTCCTCGTCTCGAATCCACACAGTGATTCGCGCGAAGGGTCGGAAATGTCACACGGGCTCGCCTCGGCGCTCCTCGTACCCCCGCCGGAGGGAGACGCTCACGCGAGGACCGCGGGCCCATCGGCTACTCCTGGCGAAGCGTCTCGATCGGGTCGACGCGTCCGGCCCGGGCCGCCGGGATGGACGCGGAGAGAACCGCCGTCAGCGCCAAGGCGATCGGTACCGCGACGAACGTCAGGGGATCGCGCGCCGTGATGCCGAAGAGCAGCGACTCCAGTACGCGCGAGAAGGCGAGCGCGGCGCCGATGCCCACCGCGAGACCGAAGCCCGTGATGACCATGCCTTCGCGCAGCACGAGACCACGGACGCCTCCGGGCGTCGCGCCCAACGCGAGGCGGATCCCCAGCTCGCGGGTGCGGCGGGTGACCAGATACGCGGTCACGCCGTACACCCCGACGATGACGAGTACGAGCGCGAGCGCGGCGAACCCCGCGAACAGGACGCTCTGGAAGCTCGCGGTCGACGTGGCGGCGCGCGTCACGTCGCGCATCGTTCGGACGTTCGAGACGGCGAGATTCGGATCGATCTCCGCGGCCACGCGTCGAACCGCGGGCGCGATCGAGGATGGCGCCGCCCCCGCCGTGCGCACGACGAGGTTGAGCTGACCGACGCGCCCATCGGGGTCGCTCGATGGGAACTGCGCGTGAGGAAGATACATGGCGTGACGCGGCTCGAGCTCGGGCGCGGTCTGCCGGATGTCCCCGACGATCCCGACCACCGTGCGCCACAGCGTGTCGAGGTCCGTCGTCATGCGGAGCTGGGCGCCGAGCGCGTCGCCGGCCGG
>JAKSCH010000290.1 GCA_022360695.1 Gemmatimonadota bacterium | reverse complement strand
GAGGCCGCCGCGACGGATCGACGACTGGCGTGGGGGGTCGTGGCCGGTGCCGCACTCGTGACGCTGGCGTTCTACCGCGAGTTCGTCTTCGACGCGACGCGCTTGCTCGCGGGCAGCGACATGCTCCTCGAGGGATACCCGTTACGACAGTTCTACGTCGATGAGGTCCTGTCGGGACGCGGGGTCCCGCTCTGGACTCCCCACGTCTACGGAGGCATGCCGTTCGTCGGGCTGCTGCCCGGGCCGATCTTCTACCCGACGACGCTCCTCTACCTCGTGCAGCCCCTCACGCGAGCGATCGGCTGGACGTTCGTGATCCACACCTTCGCGGGCGGCGTGTTCGCGTACTTCATGGGACGCTCGTTCAAGCTGCGCGGCTGGTCGGCCGCCGTGTGCGGCGCGGCGTTCCTGTTGACGAGCTACGTGACGTCCCACCTCTACGGAGGGCAGGACGGACGCATGTTCGCGATGGCGCTGATCCCGCTCGCGCTCGGTCTCCTCGAGCGCGCGCTGCGCTCGGGTGACTTCCGCTGGTACGGTTTGCTCGGCGCGACCGTGGCGCTGCAGATCTTCACGCCCCACGTACAGGTGATGTACTTCTCGTCGCTCGCGTTGGCGTCGTACCTCGTGTTCCATCTCGTCGTTCGCGCCCGCGGCGAAGCCGGGTCGGAGCCCGCGTGGCGGAGGCTCGTGCGACCCGCCGCGGGGTTCGCGTTCGCGTTCGTGAGCGCGGCCGGTCTCGGCGCCGTACAGCTCTTCCCGGCCTTCTCGATCTTGAGCGAGGTGACGCGGGCGGCTCCCGAGCAGGGATACGCCTTCGCCGCTTCATATGCCCTTCCGGCGCAGGAGCTGACCGCGTTTTTTCTCCCCGGCCTCCTGGGATCGCTCGGCACGTACTGGGGCACCAATCCGCTCAAGCTCCACACCGAATACCTGGGTGTCGTCCCGTTGGCGCTCGCGTTGTTCGCGCTCGCGGCTTCGTTCCGGAGCGCGCTCGCGATCGAGGCCCGACGCACGATCTGGTTTCTGTGGGGCGCCAGCGCGCTCGGCGTGCTGTTCGCGCTGGGAGCGGCGACGCCGGTACATCGGATCGCGTATACGGTGCTTCCGATGATCTCGAGCTTCCGGGCCCCCTCCATGATGCTCGCTCCCGTCGTCGTGTTCGTCGCCCTCCTGGCTGGATTCGGTTGGGACGCGGCACTCGCCGCGCGGGAGGGCGGAAGTCGAGGGGGCACGGAATCTGGGGAGGGCCGTGAACAGCCGGTCTCCGGGGCGGTGCTGAGCCTGCTCGGCGTCCCGTTTCTCTTCTTGGGGCTGGCGGCGCTCCTCGCCCCCGAGGGCCTCCTTCGGTTCGTAGCCGTCTCCTGGCTGCCGAGCGGTTGGCCGCGCACGCCGTCGCCGGACGCGGCCGATCGGCTCCGTTTCGGCGGGCTCGTCGTGCTACTCGGGTTCGGGCTCGCTTGGGGCGTCGCTCTGGGCGTCGCCCGAGGGCGGTTGGCCGCATCCGGGGTCTTGGTCCTGATCGCGTTTTGTGTGGCCGACGCCTGGCGGGTATCCGGCCGCTACGTGCCCGTGGCGGTCGCGGCAGAGCACCCCGCGGTCGCCGATGATCGGGTGCTGCGCGCCCTCCGGGACGAGGCGGAGCCCGGCGAGCGGGTTTGGGCCTGTGGCGCCCGCTGCGGGTTCGACACGTACGGCGCGAATCGATTCATGGCGGAGGGCGTGTCGTCGGCGACGGGGAGCCAGAAGTTCTTGCTCACGCCGTACGCCCGGCTCGTGGGCGGCTTCCGTCCCGACGAGGGACTGCTTCAGATTCCCGGTCTCATCGCCCTCCTCCACGTCCGGTACCTGGTGACGGGGGTCGCCCAGTCGGGTCTCGAAATCGTGGCGGAGGAGCCCGGGCGTTTCTTGTACGAGATTCCGGGTCGGCCGCACGCCTACTTCCCGGCTCAGGTCGTCCCCGTTCGGGACACGAGCGAAGCCGTGCGGCTCGTCCGCGCCGGACCGGACCCGAGGGAACGAGCGGTCGTCGAGGTGCCGGCCGCGAGGACGTCTCCACCGGCCGGTCGGGGCGCGGCCACCATCGTGCGCTACGAACCGGAGACGATCGAGCTCGATGTCCAGGCCGAGTCCGGGGGGTTGCTCGCCATCAGCGAGATCCATCACCCGTATTGGCGTGCCTATGTGGACGACGATGAGACCGAGGTATGGCGCGTGGATGTCGCCTTCCGCGGCGTCGAGGTGCCGGCGGGCGCGCGCCGCGTACGCTTCGAGTACGAAAGCCCCGCCTACCGCGCCGGGTTGGCGACGACGGGGCTGAGCGCGATGGCGCTGGTCGGGGTCTTCGGCTTGTCGGTTCTCCGCACCCGCCGTCGCCGGCGCGTGGGTGGGATGGGCACGCCCGGCGGTGGGTGATCCGCCCGACCCCGGACGCGGCGGGGACCGGGTAGACATCGCGGCTGAGATGAGTGCACCGACCCCTGTCGCGGTCGGGGTCGGGCTGTTCATCCTCGTGGCGCTCGCCGCGGCGGCGGTCGTGTTCCGCGGGACACTCGCGGACTGGACCGCGCTCGATCCGGCTTCGACCGATGTCGCTTGGCGGGCCCGACCCGCCTGGATCGGCCTGGCCGGGCTCGCGGGTCTCGCCGCGCTCCTCACGACGGCGATGCTGTGGGCGGATCTCTTTCGCTCCTCCGGAGGGAGGTTGTCGAGGCAGGAGGCGATCGCCGCCTGGCTGGGCTCGAACCTCGGCCGGTACGTACCCGGAAAGATCTGGCAGCTGACCGGGATCGCGGCCTACGCTCGCGCTCGCGGCGATTCCGCCGCCGCGGCGCTGGTCACGGCGATCGCCTTGCAAGCCGTGATGCTGGCGACCGGAGCCGGGCTGGGTCTCGCGCTCTGTGGCCGCGCCGCGCTCGAGTACGCGAAGCCGACTGCGCTGGTGATCGGCGGTCTGACGCTGGGCGTCGTGCTGAGTCCGCCGGTTCTACGATGGCTCATCCGGCTCGGGGAGCGAGCGATGGGGGCGGCGGACGTCGGAGCGGGCGCGCGTTTGACGGGGGCGGCGCTCGTCCGCGCGGGCGTGATCGCCATCTTCGTGTGGGGGTTCTACGGCCTGGGGTTCTGGGCCCTGTCGGTGGGGCTGATGTCGCCTGCGCCTGTCTCGTGGCCGCAGGCGCTCGGAGTGTTCGCCGCCGGATACGTCGTCGGATATGCCGCTCTGTTCGCGCCGGGGGGACTGGTGATCCGCGAAGGCGCGATCGCCGGCCTGCTCGCATTCCTCGTCGGGCTGCCGTTGGGCGCGGCCGGCGCGCTGGCGGTCGGCGCCCGGCTGTGGACGACGACGGTCGAGGTCGTGGCGTTCTTCGTCGTTTGGCTCGTCCGGCTGCGGCGCCGGCCCGAGCCCCGATAACTTCTCGAACCATGAACGGCACGGGACTGGTGGTCCTCCCCACGTACAACGAGCGCGAGGGTCTGGAGGCGATCGTGGCCTCGGTGCTCGACCGCGACGCGCGGCTCGAGGTCCTCGTGGTCGATGATGCGTCGCCCGACGGCACCGGCGATCTCGCGGACGCGCTGGCCGAGCGCGACGGGCGCGTCCACGTGCTCCACCGGGAGGGCAAGCTCGGTCTCGGCTCCGCCTATATCGCCGGGTTTCGCTGGGCGCTCCGCGGGACGTTCGACTGGATCTTCGAGATGGACGCGGACGGATCGCACGACCCCCGCTATCTCACCGATCTGCTCGAGGCTACGGCCGATTACGATGTCGTCGTGGGGTCTCGCTACACGCAGGGCGTGAACGTCATCAACTGGCCCATGTCTCGGCTGCTGCTCTCGTACTACGCGAACAAGTACGCGCGGTGGGTGACGGGGCTTCGACTCGCCGACGCGACGAGCGGATTCAAGTGCTTCAAGCGCGAGGTTCTCGAGCGTCTCGAGCTCGGCGCGGTCCAGTCGACCGGGTACGCGTTTCAGATCGAGATGAACTTCCGCGCCTGGAAGAAGGGATTCCGGGTGGGCGAGGTTCCCATCGTGTTCACGGATCGGGTGGCGGGGGAGAGCAAGATGTCGGGCGCGATCGTGCGTGAAGCGGTATGGCGCGTCTGGGGGCTACGACTGCGCGCGATGTTCAGGATGCTGTAACGATGCGGGAATCGCACGCTCTCCTACGTCCCCGCGCGGCATCGGAACCGAGGCCGCCGAGGCGGCCGATGGCTTTGAACCCGCACCGCCCCTCGCGTGTTGAGGCAGGTGAGGATGGTCCGGGGTCGTCGATCCGACGCCGAGCCGACATCTCGAACCCGCGGACCGAGCACTAAACCGCCAGACCGAGGCCGATTCCGACCCCGTGTACCGAATTCGCTCCCAATCGCCGCCGTGGTGCGTCCGTATCGCGCTCGCGGTCCTCGCATGCGCTCCGGCGCCGCTCTTCGCCCAGACGGACGGGGGAGGGGATCGGGGGCTGACGCGTTCGGTCGTGCCCCTGCCGCTCGCGCGCCTCGACGGACCCATCGAGCTGGACGGCGTCCCCGATGAGCCGGCGTGGGCGGCGATCGCGCCGTTGCCGCTCTTCATGTGGGCCCCGCGTCACGGCGACGCCCTGACTGAGGAGACGGACGTCCGGGTCGGCTACGACGACCGCTATCTCTACATGTCCGGTCGGATGTACGACTCGGATCCCGACGGCATCCGATCGAACACCTTTTATCGCGACCAGTTCAGCGGGGACGACCTGCTGTCGATCATGATCGACAGCTACAACGACTACGAGACGGCGGTCTGGTTCGTCACGAACCCCGCAGGGGCGCGCTCCGATCGCACGATGTCGAACGACGCCGAGTTCGGTGGCGGCGGGTTCCCGATGAACGCGGATTGGAACTCGCATTGGGATGTCGCGACGCACCGAACCGAAGAAGGCTGGTTCGCGGAGTTTCGGATCCCGTTCTCCACGCTCGGATTCCAGTCCGACGGCGGCGAAGTGACGATGGGGATCATCGTGTACCGCTTCATCGCCCGAAAGAACGAGCGGCAGCTCTTCCCCTTCATCGATGAGGAGTGGGGCGGATTCGGGTTCGGCAAGCCGTCGCAGGCGCAGCGCGTGATCCTCCGGAACGTCCGGCCGACGAAGCCGATCTACATCACGCCGTACTTGCTCGGGGGACTGACGCAGACGCCCGAGCTTCGGACCCCGCTCGACGGCTCCCCCGCCGCGTGGACGACCGAAGGGGACCCGACGTCCGAGCCCGGGCTCGATCTCAAGTACTCGCCCTCGTCGAACCTGGCGTTCGACTTGACCCTGAATACCGACTTCGCGCAGGTCGAGGCGGACGATCAGCAGATCAACCTGACGCGCTTCCCGCTGTTCTTCCCGGAAAAACGACAGTTCTTCCAGGAGCGCGCGTCGACGTTCGACTTCGGTACGGGAGGATTCACCGATCGGCTGTTCTTCAGTCGGCGG
>JAKSCH010000142.1 GCA_022360695.1 Gemmatimonadota bacterium | reverse complement strand
CCGTCTCTTCGAAGGTCTCGCCCGGCGCAATCTCCACCATGTTCGCGACGATATCGGCCGCGTCGGCCCCCGGACCGCACCGGAGGCTCGGATCGAACCGCTCCTCGAAGTCCGCGATCTCGCTGGTCTTCCCCACGGCCTTCGTGGAACAGCTGTCCTTGAAGATCGCGACGGACCCCACGTTGCGAATCCGGATCCGAACGGCGTCCCCGGGTCGATACTCGCTACGATCGACGCACACCTCCGCTCCGTTCCGCACCTGGCACAGAGAGGCGGATACGCCCGTCGGATCCCCACCGCAGGCGTTCAGCGCGAGGAGGCCGAGTACGGTCGAGACGAACGGCTTTGCGGACATAGCGAGAGCTCCGGGGGCCCTGCGGTTGCGCGCGCGGAACGAACGTCGCCGTAGTTTAGCGACTTTCGCCAGTTTAGCGACCTTCGCCAGCCGTTGCCTGCTCCCCTCCGCGTCTTCACTGTTTCTCGGACCGGTCTCGACCCCGGGACGCATGGTCACGTCGTGCGTAGAGTTCGCATTCCGCCAGGGAGACGGGACGCATGGATTCGAGCAGCACAACGACTTCTTCCCGACGGGCCCCCATCCGAGCCACCCCTGCGCCGACCGTCCGTGGCCCGGCCCCCTTCGCGGCCATCGCCGCCCTGGTCGCACTGGGGGCTGCCGCCCCGCTCACCGCGCAGGGCGGAGCCGACGACGGGGAGTGGCGGTACTGGGCGGGGGACGCAGGGTCCACGCGGTACGCGGCGCTCGATCAGATCGACGCTTCGAACGTCGCCGAGCTCGAGACGGCGTGGCGTTGGCGGGCGCGCAATTTCGGCCCTCGCCCCGAGACTTACTACCGGGTCACGCCGCTCTACGTGGACGGCGTTCTCTACGTGACCGCCGGATTCCGGCGCGTCGCCGTGGCCATCGATGCGGGGACCGGCGAGACCCTGTGGACCTATCGGCTCGACGAGGGCGAACGCGGCGCGAACGCGCCGCGCGGGAACTCCGGTCGGGGGGTCGCCTACTGGACGGATGGCGAGATGGAGCGCGTCCTGCTGATCACGCCCGGGTACCACATGGTCTCGCTCGACGCCGACACGGGCCTCCCGGATCGCGGCTTCGGTGTCGACGGCGTCGTCGATCTCAAGCAGGGGCTCGGTCGCCCGGTCGATCCGATCGAGGATCGGATCGGATCCAGCTCGCCGCCCATCGTCGTCGGGGACGTGATCGTGGTCGGAGCGGCGCTACCTCAGGGCGGCCGTCCGCCGACGAAGGAGATGCCGCCGGGGCACGTGCGTGGCTACGACGCTCGAACCGGCGAGCAGCTCTGGACCTTCCACACGATCCCCCAGCCCGGCGAGCTCGGTCACGAGACGTGGGAAGCGTCCTCCTGGGAGTACACCGGCAACGCAGCGGTGTGGACGCCGCTGACCGCCGACCCCGAGCTGGGATACGTCTATCTGCCCGTGGAGGCGGGGACCGGCGACTACTACGGCGGTCACCGACCCGGCGACAACCTGTACTCGCAAAGCCTCGTGTGTCTCGACGCGCGGACGGGCGAGCGCGTGTGGCACTTTCAAACCGTGCACCACGGCATCTGGGACTTCGACCCTCCGGCCGCCCCGATCCTGATGGACATCACCGTCGACGGACGCGAGATCCGGGCGGTCGCCCAGATCAGCAAGCAGTCCTTCACGTACGTGTTCGATCGGGTGACGGGCGAGCCCGTTTGGCCGATCGAAGAGCGTCCGGTGCCCATCGGCGACGTCCCGGGCGAGTGGTACGCCCCGACACAGCCCTTCCCCACGCTCCCCGTCCCCTATGATCGGCATGGCGTGACCGAGGACGACCTGATGGATCTCACGCCCGAGCTCAAAGCCGAGGCGCTCGAGATCGCCGAACAGCTCGTACTCGGCGAGCTGTACACGCCCCCGAGCGTGATCGTCGAGGGCGGTACGCAGGGCACACTGATCCTACCCGGGAGCCTGGGCGGAGCGAATTGGCCCGGCGCCGCCTTCGATCCCGAGACGCAGCGGCTGTACGTGCCGTCCGCCACCTGGCCGACCGTGATCGGGCTCGTCAACGATCCCGAGTCCTCGAACATGAACTTCATCGCCGGCCGGCCGCGTCTGGAGCGTCGCGGGCCGCAGGGGCTCCCCATCATCAAGCCGCCGTGGGGTCGGATCACGGCGCTCGACATGAAGACCGGTCAGAAGGTGTGGACGATCGCGAACGACGATACGCCCGCGTTCATACGCGACCACCCGGCGCTCGAGGGCGTCGATGTGCCGAGAACCGGTCGACCGGAGCGTGCCGGGCTGTTGGCCACGTCGACCTTGTTGTTCGCCGGCACCGGCGGTGGGTCGATGTCGTCGGACACGACGGGGGTGCTCCGGGCGCACGACCGGGACACCGGTGAGATCCTCGCGGAGATCGAGCTCCCATCGCACCAGACCGGCGTACCAATGACCTACATGCACGAAGGACGGCAGTACGTCGTCGTCGCCGTCGGGGGACGCGGCGTCACCGCCGAGCTGGTCGCGTTACGACTGCCGGGCTAGCGACGAGTCCGCTCGACGAGCGTGCCCCGCTGGACTGGCGCGCCCCGCT
>JAKSCH010000001.1 GCA_022360695.1 Gemmatimonadota bacterium | reverse complement strand
GGCGCGGCTCCCCGGGTCCGCTCGGTGACCGAAGTGCACCGAATCGGACCTCTCTCCGAAGCTACAGGGCGCACGTCGCCCCTGGTGGCAGCAGTCGCTTCCTCAGCAGGTACAGGTTCGAGAGGGCGAAGACCGTGCACAGCCGGGCCGTGTTCTTGGCCAGCTCGCGATACCTCACTTTCTCGAACCCCCACAGCCGCTTCACTACCAGGAAGGGATGCTCGCAGCGCGCCCGCACTCGTGAGCGGCTCCGGTTCACATCCTTCCAGTAGTCCGACAGCGGGTTCTTCGATGTCCCCCATCGATTCACCCGATAGCGCACGTCCACCTCTTGGAACGCCTGTCGGTCGCCCTCGCACCCGTACGCCCTTGTCCCCGTACGATCAGTCACGAGACGATCTACCGGTACGTGTGGTCGGATCGTAGGCGAGGCGGGACGCTGTACCGACACCTGCGTCAGGCGAGGAAGCGTCGTCGGAAGCGGTACGGGAGCCATGACAGTCGTGGCGGTCTGGCAGGTAAGCGGTCGATATCGGATCGGCCGGCGGGTGCGACGAACCGGAGCCGAGTGGGCCACTTCGAGGCCGATACGGTCATGGGGAGCTCGGACCGGCACTGCGTGCTAACGCTGGTGGACCGGAAGACGGGTTACACGCTGATCGGCAAGCTCGAGGCCCGGACGGTGGAGAGGACGACGGAGCGGGCGATCGAGCTGCTCAGGCGCTCGCCCCGCCGTGTTCGGACGGTGACGGTGGACAACGGGACGGAGTTCCACGGGTACCGGACGATCGAGTCGGCGACGGAGGCTCGGTTCTACTTCGCGACGCCGTACCACTCCTGGGAGCGTGGGACGAGCGAGAACACGAACGGGCTGATCCGCCAGTACTTGCCGAAGCGAAAGAGCATGGTCGAGATCACGCAGCCTGACTGCGACCGGATCGCCCGGAAGCTCAACCGACGACCCCGAAAGCGACTCGGCTACCGTACACCGGAAGAGTGCTATGAACGGTGACTATGAATGCGCCCCACGTTGCACTTCAAACTTGAATTCAAGCTTCGACTTCGACTCCGCGGACATCCGCTCGGAGTCCGAAGAGGTGCTCTCGAGGCTCTACGACGGACTCGCCGGGGACGAAGCCGCCGAGATCCTGATCAAGGGGCACACGTCGAGCGAAGGCTCGGAGAGCTACAACCAGGCGCTCTCGGAACGGCGCGCCCGGGCCGTGGTGGATGACATGGTCCGTCGCGGCATCGATGGGTCTCGCATGCGCGCGGTCGGTGTCGGCGAGGTCGAGCCGATCGCGAACAACGGCGACGAGGCCGGGCGCTCGCTCAACCGACGCGTCGAGATCGAGTGTCGGTGATCGCCTAGCGGGTGCCGAAGTTAGAGGTCGAGTGCGACCCCAGCAGTGATCGGAAGGATCGAAAAGCCGGCTCGATCCGTGCTTACGCCCTCAGGCTGGATGAACGCCGGGAGGAGTACGCGGTAGGCAGTTGTGTCTAGGAAGACGTCGGCTCCTCCCGATAGTGGCACGCCGAATCTCAACCCGCCACCAAAGATGGGCCCGGTGCCCTCCCGGTCGACGACCCGCCCGATCGGGAGAATCGCCGGACCCGTCCCAGCGTCGAAGCTGAAAGCGACTCCTACCCGCCCGTTCAGGGCGAGCCAAGGAGGTGACTTGCCGGAGCCTAGCCGAATACGGAAGGTGGGGCCGGCCGTGGCCGTCAGCAGCAGCAGGCGGTCCAGGTGCAGGGCCTGTGCGCCCACCGCGAATCGGAACTCACCCGCGAGCGAGCAGCCTAGTTCCAATCCTCCGGACAACCCTGACTTGAGGTCTAGGTCTGCCAAGTCGCCGAACGGAGGCTCTGACAACGGAGCGGAGATGCCCACGCCCAGCGAGAGGCTACACTCGTCCTGGGCGTGGGCCTCCGATGCCGACGCGAAGAGGAACACCGTTACCAAGATTGAGAAACTGACTTTTAGCATCGACTACAGCCCCTTAGTTATCCCGTTGTAGCCTGGTCTCTTCAGATGAAACACGATTCTCTAGTGGCGGGCCGCCACCGCCCCCACCGCCGCCACCGCCCCCACCCCCGCTCTCGCCGCATCCGCCGCTGGCTGCTGTCTCGATCCCATCACAAGGGAGGCTAGTGTTCTGGTCCGCTTCGTTTTTGATGAGCGTCATGGACGAGAACCAGCCGTCATAGTCGAACGGAAACCAGCTTCTCGTATGCATCATTCCAACGAGAACCGCGGTATTCGATGACGACGGCCCTAGCACCCAGTATACCGGCGCCCCACTGTCGCCGCCGTCGGGTGCCTGGTGTGTCTTGTACTGGCATAAGAGCGTGGTGTTTGGCGAACTCGCAAAGTTGACGTCCGCGCACGCTGATTCGATCGACGTCGTCTTCCGCCCTGACGTACGCCCGACGAACGTCACGCTCTGCCCAACGTACGGATAGTCCTCTTCCTGGTCGATCGACCAGAAGTCCGCGACTGTCGTCGAATTCTCACCGGCTGTCTTGGCGAACTTCCCAAGATCGCTCGACGTGCTCCCATTGAATTTGAACACGGCCGCGTCCGCGTACCGGCAGTACGTGTCTGGACACGTGCCCGGCGGCAACTGCGTATGGTGGATCAGTGGATGATCGTAGACCTCAGTCCCGACCACGGACCCTCCCCCCGCCTGTCGAACCGACACGCCGTCGTTGACCCCGATGGTGGGTGTCGCGTGCGCCACCGAGATGAAACTCGGACCATGCCTCCAGTGGTCAATCGTGAATCCAATGGTGCCGGTGCTGGAGCCGCTGAACTCCGTAGCACCTACGACGGGCCGGCAGCTCGAGAGCAATGTGACGCAGGCTGACGACTCCGCAAACTCAGCAGGTATCATCGACAGCGACTCGGGCGGGTACCCTCGCTCGATGACGTACACGTCGGGGGGTACTCCTGCTTCTTGGAGCGCTTTACGGACCGCGGCGACGTCCCGGACCGATGCGGTTAGCCGATTTCTCACCTCGTCCACGTCCATGGAGTAGATGTCCATGCCGCGGATTGTCTCGACGAACGGGACGCGCCAGCGCGCCAGCTCTTCGAAAGACCACCGCGCCGATCGAACGTCGTGCGG
>JAKSCH010000380.1 GCA_022360695.1 Gemmatimonadota bacterium | reverse complement strand
CTGCCGTGCATGGACGACGACGAGCTGCGTCGCGGTCGCCCCACGGTCCACGTCCGGTTCGGCGTGCGCGCGGCGGTGCTCGCCGGCGCCGCGCTCATGCCGCTCGCGATCCGGGTCGTCTCGAGATCGGCGATCGAGCTGGGGCTCGACGACCGACGCGCTTCCGAGCTCATCGGCGCCCTCGCCTCGGCGTCCGGCGGGAGCGGCATGGTGGGCGGCCAGCTATTGGATCTCCAGGCCGAAGGCGTCACGATCGGCGCGGACGAGCTGGAACGGATCCACAGGGGGAAGACGGCGCGGTTGATCGCCGCATCGTGCGCGATCGGCGGGCTTGCAGCGGACGCCGCGACCGATACCGTTCAACGCCTCACGCGATACGGCGAGGCGTTGGGGCTGGCGTTCCAGACGGTCGATGACATTCTCGACGTGACCGGCTCCGCGCAGCGCATGGGGAAGCGAGGCGGACGCGACGAGGCGTTGGGCAAGGCGACCACGCCGTCCCTGCTCGGGCTCGAAGGGGCCCGGGAACGGGCCGGACGCCTCGGGGCGGAGGCGCTGCGTCAGATCGAGCCGCTCTCCGGGACCGAGGGCCTCCGGGCTTTGGCCCGATTGGTGTTGGAACGCGACCGTTGAGGCTCGGCTGAGACGGTGGACGCATGATGGCGACGACTCCCTTCGGGCGAGCGAGGACAGGACGACGAGGATGCGCGTAGCGATCGTCGGGAACCCGGACTACCCCGATCTCGAGACGGTCGTCGATCGGGTCGAGCGGGCCGCCGCCGAGCACGGCTTCGAGCTCATCTTCGAGCCGGAGCTGGTCGGCGCCTCGGCGCGCCGGACCCGTGCGCTCGAGGACACCGAGCCCGATCTGGATCTCGTGCTGACCTTGGGTGGAGACGGGACGCTGCTTCGCGCCGCGCGGGTGGCGGGCCCGCTCGGCGTACCGGTGCTGGGGTGCAACCTCGGACGCCTGGGCTTTCTCACGCTGGTCCCCGAAGACGAGCTGGAGGCGGCGCTCGGGAGCGTCGCGAGCGGACGGTACGAGACCGAGGAGCGGCTCGCGCTTCGCATCTCGGTGCCCGCGAACGGGAGCGACCGGAGCGAGCGGAAGACGTTCTACGCGGTCAACGACGCGGTCATCCACAAGAGCGGTTTCGCCCGGCTCATCGGTCTCCGGGTGCGAGCGGAGGACGACGAGGTCGGGCACTACAGCGCGGACGGGATCATCCTGGCGACCGCCACCGGGTCGACCGCGTACAGCCTCTCGGCGGGCGGTCCGATCGTGGCGCCCGCCATGAACGGGATCGTCGCCACGCCGATCTCGCCGCACACGCTCGCGGTCCGTCCCGTCGTGTTCCCCGGCGAGACCCGGATCTCCGTCGAGCTGCTCTCGGGTGACGACGACCTCCAGCTCACGGTGGATGGTCAGCGCGGGTGTCCGCTCGAGGTGGGCGACGTGGTCGAGGTCGTGCGCGACGAACACCCGGTGAAGCTCGTGCGTCTGCCCGACTACTCCTTCTTCAACGTCCTCCGCCGCAAGCTCCGCTGGGGGGACGTACGGTCGCACGTCGAGGGCGGTTCCGAGGGCGACCGCGGTGGAGCGAGCTGATGCTGCGTGAGCTCCGGATCCGGAACTTCGTCGTCGTCGAGGAGCTGCGGCTCGAGTTCGGGGCCGGTCTCAGCGTCTTGAGCGGAGAGACCGGCGCGGGCAAGTCGATCGTGGTCGAGGCTCTCGCGCTGCTCGTCGGGGGGCGACCCTCGGCCGACATGATCCGCGCCGGCGCGCCCCGCGCGCTCGTCGAGGCGCGGTTCGACGTCCGAGGGCTCGTCGACATCGAGGCGACGTGCGACGACGCGGGGGTGGACCTCGAAGACGGTTGGATCATCCTCCGTCGGGAGCTACGGCGAGAGGGCCGACACCGCGCGTGGGTCAACGGCTCACCGTCGACCACGGCGCTGCTCAAGCGAATCGGCGTCGACCTCATCGACATCCACGGACAGCACGAGCACCAACGTCTGCTCGATCGAGGGGAGCAACGTCGCGTGCTCGACGCGTTCGGCGGGCAGGGCGACCTGGCGGAAGACGCCGCGCATCGCTGGGACGAGATGGTCGAGATCGAGGGGCGGTTGGAGGACGTCCGGGCGAGGGCGCGCGCCGGGATCGAGCGCGCCGACTACCTGCGATTCAAGGCCGAGGAAATCGAAGCCGCCGCGCTCGAAGAGGACGAGGAGGTCCGACTCGAGACCGACGCGCGTCGCCTCTCGCATTCCGAAGAGCTGCTCGAGATCGCATCGACGCTCTACCACGAGCTGTACGAGTCGGAGGGGTCGATCGTCGAGCGCCTGGGTCAGGCGGGCGGGCGGCTGGAAGGGCTCGCATCGATCGACGCGTCGAGCCGACGGTTCATCGAGCTGTACGAGCCGGCGCTGCGCGGGATCGAAGAGCTGGGACGCGAGCTGGCGGCGTATCGAGACGGCGTCGAGCACGACCCGGCTCGGCTCGATGAGATCCGCGAGCGACAAGACGCCCTGTACCGGCTCAAGCGCAAGTACGGCGATTCGTTGACCGCGGTGCTGGAGGCGGGAAGGGCCGCGCGCGCGGAGCTCGACGGGATCGAGGGCGCGGACGACGCGATCCGGGCGCTCGAGCGGGAGCGCGCCGAGGTCGCCGCGGTCTTCCACGATCGGGTGGCGAAGCTCACGAAGTCGCGACGGAAGGCGGCGAAGCGGCTCGAGAGCGCCGTGAACGAGATGCTCCCGAAGCTCGGTCTGGAGGGGGGGCGACTCGAGGTGAAGTTGACCCCGCTCGACGCGCCCGCCCGGAGCGGTGGCGAGCGCATCGATCTGTTGGTGTCGCTCAACCCGGGCTTCCCGCCCGCGCCGCTGACCCGCGTGGCGTCCGGCGGAGAGCTCAGCCGTCTCATGCTGGCCCTCCAGACGGCCTTGGTACGGGTGGAAGAAGCCCCGGTTCTGATCTTCGACGAGGTCGACGCCGGGGTCGGTGGCCGCGTGGCGCACCAGGTCGCGGAACAGCTTCGGGTCGTGGCCGATCGCCACCAGGTGGTCGTGGTCACGCACCTCGCGCAGATCGCGGCGCGCGCGGACGAGCACTATTCGGTGGGGAAGATCGCCGACCGCGACGAGACGCGGACGGAAGTGCGCGCGTTGACCGAGGACGAGCGCGTCGTCGAAGTCGCCCGTATGCTGGGCGGCGACCCCGGCAGCGATGCCTCCCGCGCCCACGCGGAGGAGCTACTGGCCGGACGCGTCTGACCGGTCGGCCTCCACGGTACGGACGTCCAGGCGCGACCCTCAGAAAATCCCGATCGGCACCCGCAACGACGCGCCGTAGAGGAACGACGAGGGAGTCACGCCGCCGGAGCCGCTGATCGGGCTCCGCATCGAGATCGCGAACTGCCAGGCGGAGCGCGACTGAGGCGTCCCGGTGAGGAGACCGGCCCGGTCCTGGGCGCGCGAGTGGTCGTACACGAACCCGAGCCCGAAGCGCTGTCGCGTCTGGGTCCCCTCGACCTCGAGCGCCGTCGCGTCGGCGACATCGGCGAGCTCTTCGGTGAGCGAGTACGTGGGCGCGCCGAGCCGGAAGTAGTCCCACTCGAGCGCCACGCTGAGCGCGGGCGTCAAGCGAAACCCGGGTCGCACGGTGGCGAGGACGTAGTCCCCCAGGTCCCGAAGCACGGGCGTCTGTAGCGCTTCGAGCGCGAACGGCTGGTCCGGCGGCGCGACGCGGAGGATCACCGCATCCGGGCGTTGGATCCCGTACCGGAATTCGCTCCGCACGATGAATCGGCGGAACGAGACGTCCTGGTACAGCGCCAGCTCGATGTCGGTCTGTCCGTCGCCGATCGGCACGTCCAGAAAGTGCGTGGCGTCCTGTAGCGGAGGGAAGCTCGCCTGGAGGATCGGGAGCCGAAGCGTCGCGCCGACCGTCGTCCGAAACCGCAGCCCGTCGGAGCTCGGGTCGAGCGTCTCGGCGACGTCCGTCTCATCGACGGGCGAAGAGTCGCCGGCGACCTCGGCGTCGGCGGATGCCGAATCGGCGTCCGCGTCCCGACCCGGATCCGAGATCGCGTCGAACAGGTTGAAGCGGAGCGAGACCTCGATCTCGCCCAGCCGGAGCGAGTTCCGCGTATCGGTCAGCGGGGACGCGGAGACCGGCGGGTTCGTGAGCCACCCGTTCAGGTCCGAGCGGGTCGCCGTCTCGGGGAGGCCGAGCGCGGGGAGCGCGATCCCGAGCGCGTCGAGGTCGTCGGCGAACCCGGAGAACCGCCCGCTCATCTGAGCCCCGGCCGAGGTCGTCGCGGTCGGGATCAGCCCCCCGGCGACGGAACGGGCTTCGAGCGCGGTCAGGAACGTGTCGAGGTCGTCGCGAAGTCGTACCGCGTCGGTGAGCGCCATGCCGGCGAGCGAGCCGCCATCGATCAACGCCTGGAGGGACGTGAGCGCGGTCTGCGCTTCCGTGAAGAACGCGCCGCCCTGCGGGAAGGCGACGGTCGCCGCTGTCACCGTCGCGCTCGCCGAGTCGAAGACGAACGCGGACTCGACATCGGTCATGGTGAACGGAGCCCGAAACCCCACGCTGAGTCGGTCGACGATCCCGAGCTCGAGACCCAGCCCGAGAACGCGAGCCTGCGCGTTCATGGCCGAGAAGTCGAGCGAGCCGAGCGACAGGTCCGATTCGGTGTACGCGTCGTAGCCGAGCTCGGTGGCCGCGGCGTTCACATCGTCGAGGAAGGGTGCGGGCCCCGGGAAGAGGCGACTCGCCACCGACCCATCGAAGTGCGCGAACAGCGGCTCCTTCTCGCCGTCGCTCGCTCGGTCCGAGTTCGCGGCGAACTGCTCGCTCCACGTCCGAAGCTCCGGGGCAAGCTCGAGCCACAGCGTCCCCGGGGCCGGGATGCGGGCGTCCTGCGCCTGCCCGTCTACGGATCCGGTCGACCAAAGGCCGGCGGAGGAGAGAAGCAGCGCGACCGCGGCGGACCGCCGCAGCGGCCGGCCGCGGGCCGGCGCCGGGGGGGCTGCCCGACGTCTCGATGCGCCGGCTCGTCGGCGCGTCTCGCGACGGATCTCGGGTGACATCGCGCGAGTATAGAGGGCTCGTCGGAGCCCACACAAGCGACGATCGACCGGCCGCGCGCGACCGGTCCGAGCGCCCGAACGGCGGGCGGTTCGAGGGTTTCCCGATTCGTGGGGACTCATTAGGCTGTCCGGCATCCCGGCGCCGTGGCCGAGTGGCTAGGCAGGGGCCTGCAAAGCCCCCTACTCCGGTTCGAATCCGGACGGCGCCTCTCCTTTCCTGGCGGATCGAGGAGGCAGGGTGAGGCGGCTCTTCAAGCTGGAGAACGTTCTCAACCTCCTCCTCGTCTTCTTTTTCGTAACGCTTGTCCTCGAGTACTTCGTACACGCCTCGGGGACGACCCTCTTCATCACCTCGGCGATCGCGATCATCCCCCTCGCGGGCATCATGGGGAAAGCGACCGAGCACCTTGCCGAGCGGGTCGGCGCCGGACTCGGCGGGCTCCTGAACGCTACCTTCGGCAACGCCGCGGAGTTGATCATAGCGATCTTCGCCCTCCGGGCCGGGCTCACCGATCACGTGAAAGCGTCGATCACGGGGTCCATCATCGGGAACATCCTCCTCGTGTTCGGGCTCTCGACGCTGCTCGGGGGCCTCAGGTTCCCGCGTCAG
>JAKSCH010000083.1 GCA_022360695.1 Gemmatimonadota bacterium | reverse complement strand
GAAGCCGAGCTGCTCGATCGCGTTTCCGATCAAGAAAGGGGGCACGGGAAACACGCCGGCCTGAAGCGCCAGCACATGGAGTCGGCCCCGACCCGGACCCGCGATCTCGGGATATACCTCGCTCGACACCTTGGCGGAGTCCCCATCATCCGACGGAGGTTCTCGACCGCGGCACCGGCGACCGCGAGACGGGTGAAGTCGAGCATCGCCGTGACCGCGAGCGTGGAGTCGCGAAGGTCGACCGCGGGGTCGTCGACGCCATCGGGCAGTCGGTCGATCAGACGATACTGGAGATAGCTCTGGAGCTCGGTCTCGGTGAGCCGCGTCTCGCGATCGCCGGCTCCCTCCGCGATCTCGCGCAACGTCTCCTCGACGCGCGCCGCGAGCTCGGGGCTCGGCTCGGCCATCACGATTTCTTCCCCGCCGCTCGTGCCCAGCCAGCTCGCGATATCCTCGCGAAACAGCCAGCCGGCGATGGCGAGGATCACGACGACGGTGAGAAAGCCGATGCCGGCGAAGAAGCTGCGGATGATTGCCATCTCGTTCCCTACCCTTCGTTGCCCGACCCTGACGATCGGCGTGAACGTAGCACGTGATCGCGGGGCACGGATGCCTGTCGATCCTACGGGTCCGAGCCCGCCCGGATTCGGGCGGCGCCGAGCGGACAGGAGGCGAGACGGGTGTGGACGGCACCTCTCGGTCGCAGCTCGCTCTTCAGCAGCGCGACCGCATCGACGACGTGCGCCGCGTCGAAGTCGAGCGCGTCGAAGAAGGCGGCGAGACCTTCCGGCCGGACGTCGTCGCGAACCCGCGCGAGCGAGACGTGCGGTCGAAAACGACGCATCTCCGGCGGGAACCCTACGTCTTCGAGCGCGCGCTGCACGGTCTCGTGCAGCGCAGTGAGCTCGGCGGTCGGGCGTACCCCGAGCCAGACGACGCGAGGGCGCCGAACCGTGGGGAACGCCCCACCACCGTTCAGCTCGATCGGAAACGGATCGAGTGCTCGCACGCGCTCGCCGACACGGTCCGCGATAGGGGCGATACGATCGCGTGGCGTGCGACCGAGAAACCGAAGCGTGAGGTGCAGCTGGTCCGTCCGGCCCCACCGCAAACCCTCGAGGGATCGAGCCGGTTCGGTGGCTCGTTCGATCTGCAGCTTGAGCTCACGCGGGAACGCGACCGCCAGGAAGAGCCTCGCCGATCCATCGCCGGCTCGATAGTCTCCGGCCCCGCGGCTCACACGCCCGCGCCGTTATCCGCGACGTGACGGAGACCCATGGTCCTCCTCCTCGACAACTACGATTCGTTCGCCTACAACCTCGCGCGCTTCCTGGAGGAGCTCGGCGAAACCGTGGTGGTCCGACGGAACGACGACACGTCCGTCGCCGAGATCGGCGCGCTCGCCCCATCGCACATCGTGATCTCGCCGGGACCGTGCACGCCAGCCGAAGCCGGCGTGTCGCTCGAGGTCGTCGAGACGCTGGGCGAGACGGTGCCGATCCTCGGGGTATGCCTGGGTCACCAATGCATCGCCTCGGCGTCGGGCGGTCGCGTGGTGCGCGCGAATCGACCGATGCACGGGAGATTGGCCGAGATCGAGCACGACGAGACGGGGTTGTTCGCCGGACTCGGATCGCCGCTGCGCGTGACCCGCTACCACTCCCTGGTCGTGGATCCGGAGGCCCCGGGAGAGGGCGTCGTCGTGACGGCGTGGAGCGAAGACGGAGAAGCCATGGCCCTGGGCCACGCGTCGTCGCCGCTTTGGGGCGTCCAGTTTCATCCCGAGGCCGTCATGACGTTCGGGGGTCACCGCTTGCTCGCGAACTTCCTGGCCCTGGGTCGGGGGGAAGAGCCGGCGTCGGTGTCGCTCGACGCGGAGGTCTGTCCCGACATCCGGTAGCGGATCGTCCGTCGCGGCACGATCGAGCCGCCGCTCGGGCGTAGGCGCGATTCACTCCCCCGCTTCGAGCATCTCCGTCCGGATCTTCGGGCCCCGCTCCAGCGTTCGGTGGACGGGACAACGCTCCGCGATCTCGATCAGCCGCGCGCGCTGCGCGTCGTCGAGCGGGCCTTCGAGCTCCAGCCGACGATCGATCACGTCGATCTGCTTTCCGTCCCCACAGTCCTCGCAGTCGCGAGCGTGCTCTCGAGTGTGCGTGAGGCGAACGCGCGTCGCCTCGAGCGGCCACTGCTTGCGATCCGCATACATCCGGAGCGTCATGGAGGTGCAAGCGCCCAGCCCCGCGAGCAGGAGATCGTAGGGCGTCGGACCGAGGTCCGTACCACCGACCCGGGTCGGCTCGTCGGCCAGCAGCCCGTGGCGACCCGCCCGAATGTCGGTGCGAAACCCACCGGCTTCGGTGCGGGCGACGACCGTCCCCTCGCCCACCGGCTCGAGCTCGGCGTTCTCGGGAGACGACGTCAGATAGCGATCCGCCCAGGCCGCCAGGACGCCGGCCACGTATCGGGCGTCCCTGTCATCGGTGAGCAGGTGGTCGGCGCGGTCGAGCGACAAGAAGCTCTTGGGGTGGCGCGTCGCTCGGTAGATCCGCTCGGCGTTCTCGATCCCGACGATCCGGTCCACCGGCGAGTGGCAGATCATGATCGCGGCGCGAAGCGCGTCGAGCGCTTCGTCCGTGCACCCCTCGGCGAGGTCATCGAGGAACTGCTTCTTGATGCGGAACGGTCGACCACCGATGTCGACCTCGGCCTCGCCCCTGCGTTCGATCTCCTCGCGAGACGACGTGAACAGGCCCTGCACGTGTGCCGGGTCCGCGGGCGCCCCGATGGTCGCGATCGCACGGATGGACTCGAGCTCGCCCGCGGCACGCAGCACGGCCGCGCCGCCCAGGGAATGCCCCACGAAGAGCTCGGGCCCTCGATGCTCGGCCTCGAGGTACGCGACCGCCGCGAGCAGATCCGAGATGTTGGACGAGAAGTTCGTGTCCGAGAACTCCCCCTCGCTCTCCCCGAGACCCGTGAAATCGAATCGAAGGACGCCTATGCCCCGAGCCGCGAGCGAGCGGCTGATGTGGACGACGGCGTTCAAGTTCTTCGAGCACGTGAAGCAGTGCGCGAAGATCGCATAGGCGCGGGGCGCGTCATCGACGGGCAGATCGAGCCGGGCCGCGAGTGTCTCTCCCGCACCGCCACGGAACTCGACGCGAAGCGAACGCATGGGACCCTCCTGGTGACGCCGGGTCGGTCTTCACCGGATCGCGGGCCGGTATCCGCGGTACCGGATCGCTTCGATCACCGCATCCTCGGTGACGCCGGCGCTCCCCGCCAGATCCGCGATCGTGCGCGCCACGCGTAGCGTTCGATGGTATCCGCGGGCGCTCATGCCGAGCCGATTCACCGCCGTCCGAAGCCGGGTCCGTCCACCGCGCGTGAGGCGACACGCGGCGTCGAGCGCGGTGGCGCTCAGCCGCGCGTTGGGCACCGCGCGTCCGTCCCCCGCCCGCTCCGCGGCTCGAGCCCTCGCGGCGCAAACGCGGTCGCGCACCCGGACCGACGGCTCTTCGGAGCGGTCGCCGGTCAGCTCGTCCCAATCGAGCGCGGGCACTTCGACCCGGATGTCGATCCGGTCCAGGAGCGGGCCGCTCACGCGACGGCGATACCGTCGAACCACCGAAGGCGAGCAGTCGCAGCTTCGGTGACTGCCGGCATATCCGCACGGACACGGGTTCATCGCCGCGACGAGCGCGAACTCCGCCGGGAAGCGAGCCGACCCGGAGACGCGCACGATACGGACCCAGCCTTCCTCCATCGGTCCTCGCAGCGACTCGAGCGCGCCCCGCCCGAACTCCGGGAGCTCATCGAGAAACAGCACGCCGTGGTGCGCGAGCGAGGCTTCCCCGGGGCGCGGCACGGGTCCGCCGCCGATCAACCCTGCGGGGCTCACGTTGTGGTGCGGCGCGCGAAACGGCCGTCGTCGGGTCAAGCCGCCGCCCTCCGGCACGAGCCCGGCGACGCTGTGGATGGCGGTGACCGCGACCGCCTCGGCCGGCGTCAGCTCGGGCAGCAGTCCGGGTAGACACCGGGCGAGACTCGTCTTCCCGCACCCCGGTGCCCCGACCAGCAAGACGTTGTGACCGCCCGCGGCGGCGATCTCGAGCGCGCGCTTCGCCTCGGCCTGCCCGCGTACCCCCGCCAGATCGGGCGGGGGCGCTCGATCGCGGTCCGACGGCTTCGGCACGTCACCGGGCCCCGGGAGCGGATGCCCCCGCGACAGCGCGTCGATCACCGCCGCGAGGGTGTCGGCGCCACGCACGTCGAACGCCGGACCCGCGCCGGCCTCGCGCAGGTTCGCGAAGGGGACGATCAAACGCTCGACACCCGGAGCCCGGGCGGCGAAGAGGGCGATGGGGAGCGCGCCTCGGATGGGCCGTAGCGCCCCATCCAGCCCGAGCTCTCCGACCATCATGGTTCCTTCGAGCTCGGACGGCGGCAGTTGTCCGGCGGCGGCCAAGATCCCGAGGGTGATCGGCAGATCGAGCGCCGACCCCGTCTTGGGTACGTCGGCGGGCGCGAGGTTGACCGTGATCCGGAGTCCGGGCAGGTGGAGCCCGAGCTGCGAGGCCGCGGCGCGGATCCGTTCGCGTCCTTCGCGCACGGCGCCGCTCGCGAGCCCGACGATCTGGATCATCGGCGTCCCGCGACCGATGGTGACCTCCACGCGGATCCGGGTGACGTCCAGCCCGTTCACGGCGGCGGATAGGACCGATACCATCATGGTTGGCCTCCTCGATGATTGCGGACGCAGGGACCGTCCGCGCGGCGCTCAACCCGCGCTCATCGGAGACCCGGCAGGCTGTGGAAGACCCCCGGCGGGTCGCGTTGCGACCGTGACGGACGGGACGACGCGGATCTCGCGTTGCCACTTCCGGGGTCGGGCGGGGTAGTAGGCTCGCTGGCGGCTTCCACGCCGAAAAAACGACGGAGGGGATCTATGGGAATCGGGTACGTACGACCGGCCGGCGGTGGCTCGACGGGAACGGATCTGGACGCGTCGCGTCTCACGTGGCCCGGGTTCCGGACCCGGATCCTCCCGCGCGCGCGGCTCGCGCTCGTCGGGGCTCTGGCCCTGTGGGGCGCGATATGGTCTCCCCTCGCCGCGCAGGAGCTCGATGCGGGGCAGCTGCAATGGCGCGCCGATGGCCGTCGGACCGGGGTAGAGCGGTTTCGGGTCTGGCGGACCGGCTCGACCGTCAATGCGGTCGCCACGATCGAGCGCGTTCAGGGCGACGAGCGACAGATCGGCCTCCAGCTCGACGCGGATCTCGTGCCCACGCGGTACCAGTTCCAGGAAGGCAGCTCGCTGGTCGAAGGCACGCGGTTCGCGGATCGCGTTCGGTTCCACATGGTCTCGGACGATGGCGAGCGCTGGAAGGAGTTCCCGGCCCGCGCGGTACAGGCCGTGATCGAGCCGGACGTCGCGCACCACTACCTCCTCCTGCTACAGCTTCTCCGCGAGCGGCCCGATGGGCTCGCGATCGTGATCCCGTCGCGCGGCGAACGCGCGCTGGCCCGTCTCGCCGGCGAAGGGCCCGACCGCGTCGCCGTCGGGGAAGGATCGGTGTCCGCGACGCGATACGACGTCGAGATCGGAGAGACGCGTCGAAGCGCCTGGATCGACGGCGAGGGGAAGCTCTTGCGCGTGCTCGACCCCGGGAGCGGGCGCGAGGCGTTGCGTCTTCCCGCCCGCGACTGAGCCCGGGGGCCGCGGGAGCTCCGAAGCCTGGACTTTGCCGGTGGTTCGCGCTTGATTCGCAAGCGGTAGCCTACGCCGCGAGGTCGAGATGAATCAGCCGCTCGAGTCCACGGTCGAATCCACGGTCGCGTCCACCGCCCCGATCCTCCCGCTCCGGATCGTCCAGACATTCACATCGCCGGGCGAGCTCTTCGCTCGGCTGCGCGAGACCCCCGTCTGGATCGACGCGATGGTCGCCTTGATCGCGCTCGGCGTGCTGTTCCAGTTCGTCCAGCCCGAGAGTCTCCAGGTCGCCGCGATCGAGGCCTTCGCCCCCGAGGGCGTCGATCCCGAGGAGCTCGTGCGGTCGCCTTCGCTCGTGAGCACGACGCTGGGGGCGCTGATCTTCACGCCGGCCTTCACCGCGCTCATCGCGGGGATGCTCCTGCTCAATTACAACGTCGTGATGGGCGGCGAGGGCACCTTCCGACAGCTGTTCTCCGCCGCCACACACGCGCAGTTCGTGAATATGGCGGGCGCTTACGTGATCCTGGGGCTCGCGTTCCTCGGCTCCGATCAGCTCGTGTTGTCGCCCGCCCTGCTCCTCCCCGATCTCGGGGCCGGGTTCCTCGGTCGGTTCGTCGGGTCCATCAACGTGTTCGCCGTCTGGACCTGCGTGGTCCTCGGCATCGCGGTCCACAGGATCTACCCCAAACGGTCGGTGGCCGGCGCGGCGGTCTATCTCCTGGTACTGTATTTGGTTCTGGTCGGTCTCGGAGCGGCGTTCGCGGGGGCCTTGATGGGGCTGGCCGCCTCCGGAGCGGGCTGACCCCCGGTCCCGAACGCCGACCGAAGAAACCAGCGCGTTCCGGGGTACCCCGGGAGCGGGGAGAACCTGCGGGGAGCGAAACCCGGAGGGTCGACCGGACGTACCGATTCGCAGGCTAAACGTTCTCGGCGGCCGGCGAGTTACCATTAGCTCGGCCCTGGCTCGAACAGCCCTGGACCGATTGCACATAAAGGGTTCATGCGACCATGAAGAAGACGATTATCGGGATCGTTGTCGTGCTCGTGCTGGCCGCGCTCGGGTTTGCGGCCACGCAGCAGGACGGCGGGGGCGTCGTCGAAGTCCGTATCGAGGATGTGTCGACCCGTGACCTGGTGGCGCAGGTCTCGGCGACCGGGCACATCGAACCGAAGACGCAGGTCGACATCACCACCGACGTGGCCGGGCGGATCATCCAGCTCCCGGTCGAGGAGGGGCAGGACGTCCAGGAGGGCGACCTGCTCCTGCAAATCGACCCGGCGCTGTTTCGTGCGGCGGTGAACCGAGCCGAGGCGGCGCTCGCGCAGGCGCGCGCGGCGGAGGCGCAGCAGAACGCGGCCTACATCCAGGCGCAGCGCGATGCGGACCGGTTCACGGCGCTTCGCGAGCGCGGCACCGACTTCGTGACCGAGGCGGAGGTCGAGCAATCGGTCACGAACGCCGAGGTGCAGAAGCGACTGTGGGAAGCGGCCGACCACCAGGTACAGCAGGCGATGGCGACCCTCGCGCAGGAGCGCGACCGACTCGACAAGACGACGATTCGAGCGCCCATGTCGGGGCGCGTGACGCGGCTCAACGTCGAGCGGGGCGAGACGGCCGTCGTGGGTACGATGAACAACCCCGGGAGCCTTCTCCTGACGGTCGCGGATCTCTCGGTCATGGAAGCCGTGATCGAGGTCGACGAGACCGACATCCCCTCGATCGTGATCGGCGACTCGGCGTTCATCGAGATCGATGCGTTCCCGAACCGGCGATTCGTCGGGACGGTGACCGAGATCGGGAACAGCTCGATCGTACCGATCAACCCGGCGGCCGGCGGCGGGAGCGCGCAGGCCATCGATTTCGAGGTGCGGATCACGCTGCGGAACCCGCCGGATGGGATCCGGCCGGACCTGTCCGCCACCGCGGACGTCGTCACGGACACCCGGACGGATGTGCCGAGCATCCCGATCACGGCGCTCACGCTGATGGACGCCGACGAGTACGAGGAGATCCCGAACGAGAACATCCCGCGCTCCGGCGGCTCCGGGAACGGGGAGGTGCCCCGCGACATAGAAGGGGTATTCGTCGTCGAGGGCGACATCGCGCGATTCCGACCGGTCGAGGTCGGAGTCGCGGGTGAGAACTACTTCGAGGTGGTGTCCGGACTCGATGTCGGAACCACGGTCGTCGCGGGCTCGTTCCAGGCGATCCGCGATCTGTCGGATGGAGACCAGATCGAGATCGAGGAGAGCGAGGCGACGGCGACGAACGGATCGGGCGAGAGTGGGTCATGAGCACGAACGGGCATATGGACGGCGTGATCATCACGCGGGACCTGAAGAAGGACTACGTGATGGGCGCCGAGACCGTCCACGCGCTGGCTGGCGTGGACGTCGAGATCACGCGCAACGAGTACGTCGCCATCATGGGTCCGTCGGGTTCCGGGAAGTCGACGTTGATGAACATGATCGGCTGTCTCGATTCGCCCACGAGCGGCGAGTACGTGCTCAACGGACAGCCGGTTCAGGATCTCGATGACGACGAGCTCGCGCGAATTCGCAACCGAGAGATCGGGTTCGTATTCCAGACGTTCAACCTGCTCCCGCGTGCGACCGCGCTGCACAACGTCGAGCTGCCGCTGATCTACGCGGGCGTCTCCGCCAAGGAACGTCAGTCCCGGGCGGCGCACGCGCTCGAAATCGTGAGCTTGGCCGATCGGATGGACCACAAGCCGAACGAGCTGTCGGGGGGTCAGCGTCAGCGCGTCGCGATCGCGCGGGCGCTCGTCAACGATCCCTCGATCTTGCTCGCCGACGAGCCGACGGGGAACCTCGACTCGAGCACGTCGGACGAAATCATGGAGGTCTTCGAGAACCTCCATGGCGAAGGGCAGACGATCATCATGGTGACCCACGAGTACGACATCGCGGCGCATGCTCAGCGGGTCATCACGCTGGTCGATGGCAAGGTCTCATCCCACGACGCGGAGATCCCGGCGCACGTCGCGATGCCCGTCGAGGACGCGCCGAAGACGCCTTCGCAGGACCCCGCCTTCGGCGCGGCCTCGTCACCGGCGAGGATGCCGGATCCGGCCCCGCCGACCGAGCCGTCGTCACCGTTCAGCTTAGAGCCGGACGCGCACCGACGGCCCGCCCCCGGCGGGACGGACGAGACGCTCTAGGCCGAGACGATGCGGTTCTGGGAGGGGATCCGGCTTTCGCTCCAGCAGATTCGTGCGCAGAAGCTCAAGTCGTTCTTCTCGCTGCTCGGGATCATCATCGGAATCACGTTTCTCATCGCCGTGATCACGATGGTCGAGGGCATGAACCGGTACGTACAGGACGACTTCGCCGGCTCGATCTTCGGGATCAACACGTTCTCCGTGGTCCGCCGACCGCAGGTCAACACCGGCCGCATCGATGAGGCGGAGCGACGCCGACAGCGCAGAAACCGCCAGTTGCGTATGCACGACGTCGAGGTGGTGCGAGCCGCGGTCCCGAACGCCCGATACTTCGCGTACTCGGCGTCGGACTTCGGCGAGGAAGTCCGATACGGTCAGTACAGCCGTAGCAACATCCGCATCATCGGCGGTTCCGCCGAGTACGAGGCGCTCCAGGGGTGGAAGGTAGAGCAAGGCCGCGGGCTGACGGCGATCGATGACAATCAGTCCCTACAGGTCGCCGTGATCGGGTCCGTCATCGCGGAGCGCCTGTTCCCGACGACGTCGCCGCTCGACAAGCAGATCCGGGCCAACGGGTACCGGTTCCGGGTCGTGGGCGTGTTCGAGCGTCAGGGCGGCTTCACCGGGAATCTTCGCGACGCCGCGATCCTGATCCCGTTCGAGACGTTCCAGCGCACGGTGGCGACCCGTCGGCAAGAGATCGACCAGATCCAGGTCAAAGTCAACGAAGCGGAGGAGATGGATCCGGCCATGGCGGCCGTCGAGGGCGCGATGCGTCGCGATCGCCGGCTCCGACCGGCGGATCCGAACGACTTCCACCTCCAGACGTCGAGTGACATCCTCAGTATCTGGGAGACGATCAACCGCATCTTGCTGATCGCGCTCCCCGCGCTCGTCGGGATCTCGCTCGTCGTCGGTGGCATCGTGATCATGAACATCATGCTGCTTTCGGTCAGCGATCGGACGCGAGAGATCGGGCTCCGGAAGTCGCTCGGCGCGAAGCGGCGAGACATCCTGTTCCAGTTCCTGACCGAGGCCTCGACGCTCTCGATCCTGGGCGCGATCCTGGGGATCGGCGCGGGACTCGGTTTGGCGAAGATCGTCGAGGGCGTGTCGCCGCTTCCGGCGTCGCTCTCTTCCGTGTCGCTCGTGCTCGCGATCATCCTCGGGCTGGGCGTCGGCATCGCATCCGGTTTCTATCCCGCGTATCGGGCATCGAAGCTCGATCCCATCGAGGCACTGAGGTCCGAATGAGCAAGCGTCGTATCGGGGGCGGTATGGGGTTCTTCACGACGATCACCGAGGGGATCGCGGTCGCCTTCGACTCGTTGGGGTCGAACAAGGTGCGGAGCGGGCTCACGATCCTGGGCGTGACCATCGGAGTGTTCGTCGTGATGGTCATGGCGGCCGTCATCACGGGGATCAACAAGAGCTTCAGCGAGGTTATGGCCTCGAACGGCGTGACCACCTTCTACGTCGCGCACTTCGACTTCACCACGATGAACATCTCTGGCCCCGGGTCGGAAGACGAAGACGACTTCTTCAAGAACCCGCCCCTCGAGCCGCGCCACACGCGCGAGCTCGCCCGTTTGCCCGAGATCGAGAACGTGTCGGCGATCGCGGATCTCGCCAGCAACGGGTACACGGCTTCGGTGGGTGGCGATCGACTCGAGATCGCGCTCTACGCGGTCGGCCCGGACTACCTCGAGATCGACGCCGGGGACATTATCGACGGCCGCTGGTTCACGGTCGCGGAAGCCGAGCGGCGCGCCGAAGTCACGATCGTCGATTCGGCCACGGCATACGACCTGTTCGGCGGTCTCGATCCCATCGGACGCGATATCCGTATCGGTCGTCGAAGCCAGGGTGCGTCCTTCAAGATCATCGGGATCTACCGCAAGCCGGACAACCTGTTCGCCGGGCTCGAGTCGCACTGGGTGTGGATCCCGTTTTCGACGGGGGACAAGGTCCTACCGATCTGGGACCGCATGATCTCGTTCATCGTGCGACCCGAGCCGGGCGTCGAGCTCGAACGCGCGAAAGATGCCGTCACCGCGGGTCTGCGTCGGCTTCGAGGCGTGGGGCCGGGAGAGCCGGACAACTTCGCGATCATGACCCAGGATCAGATGATGGACATGTGGGGCCGGCTCACGGGCGTCCTGTTCATCGCCATGGTCGGTCTCTCGAGCGTCGGGCTCATGGTCGGTGGCGTCGGCGTGATCGGGATCATGATGATCTCGGTCACCGAGCGAACCCGTGAGATCGGGCTGCGCAAATCGATGGGCGCGCGGCGGCGCGATATCATGTGGCAGTTCCTCGTCGAGGCTTCGACGCTCACGCTCGTCGGGGGCTCCGCGGGGCTCATCATCGGCAGTCTGTTGGTGTGGGGGGTGAACCAGTGGACCCCGTTGCCGGCCACGGTGCCCATGTGGTCCATCATCGCGGCACTCGCGGCCTCGGCGTTGACGGGAATCGGGTTCGGTCTCTACCCGGCATCGAAGGCGGCCGGCCTGGAGCCGGTCGACGCGCTACGCCACGAGTAGAGCCGGGCCGTTCGGTCGCCGGTTCGCGACGCGCGTGCCCCCCCGATAGCCTACGCGCATGAGCGAGGGCGTAGATCTTCTGGCGATCGCGGCGCACCCCGATGACGCGGAGCTGACGTGCGGAGGCACGCTCGCTCGTGCGGCGGAGGCCGGGCACCGCGTCGGCATCCTCGACCTCACACGTGGCGAGATGGCTTCTCGGGGGACACCGGAGCTCCGCGCCGAGGAGGCGGGCGCCGCGGCGGAGGTCCTCGGAGTCGTCGAGCGGGCCAACGCGGGGCTCCCGGACGCCCACCTGGCGAATACCGACGAGATGCGATCCGTCGTCGTCGATCACCTGCGGAAGCTCACGCCCCGCGTGGTGATCCTCCCGTTTCCACGCGGCCGTCACCCGGACCATCGCATCGCCTCCGAGCTCGCGCGCGACGCGTGCTTCCTGGCGGGGCTCCGGCAGTACGCGGGCGGACCTGCCGCGCGACCGTTCAAGATCCTCTACGCGCTGGCGTACCGGGAGGACCCGGTGAAGCCGACGTTCGTGGTGCCGCTCACCCAGGAGCAGCTCGACAAGAAGCTGACCGCCGTGGCGTGCTATGTGTCGCAATTCGAGGGTGTCGACTCGGCGGGCGAGATCTTCCCCACCGGCCAGCCGCTCGCCGAGCGGATCGAGAGCCAATCGAGATACTACGGGTCGCTCATCCGCGAGCCGCACGGCGAGCCCTACTTCACCGAGGAGACGACCTCGGTCGGGGATGTCGTGAGACTGACCGTACAGTCGATGTAGCTGCGCGCCCCGACCGAGTTCTACGCACGGGCACCTCGGGGATACGAGGTCGCGCGGGGCCGACGGTCGTCGTCGTACCCGCCATCGAGATGTCCGCGCCGGTCAGTGGCAGGTGACCTGAACGAGCAGGCGCTTCCAGCTGGGCACATCGGAACCGCTCACGCGTAACACGTGGGCTCGAGCCGAACCGCCGCGCCGCATCCACGGGGCCAACCACGTCCCGATCTCACGCGGCAGGTGCCCGAGCGGGTCCCCCGCGGCGATGTGGACCCATACGTCTCGCGGGTCCCCTCCGGGCGGATCG
>JAKSCH010000543.1 GCA_022360695.1 Gemmatimonadota bacterium | reverse complement strand
GCGGGCCAGCATGAAATCGACCTCGCCCATACATACTTTGATATCTGAGATCAACTAGACCTTACATCTCAAGATGGAGCCACTGATCCACGCCTTCAGCTGACGCTCGATGCCGAGCGGTAGGATCGGAATCCACAGGCTGCTCTGCGGGTGACCACTTGGTTGTCGACTACGCCGCTGCGTCGCTCGCCCCTCACCGGCGGAGCATCCGCGCCGCGAACCAGACCAGCGAGGTCAACCACAGCGCGTAGAGCGTGACGCGGATCGGGTGAGCGGCGAGACTCTCGATGGCGGCCGAATCGGCCCCTACGACCGACATGACGGTACGCGAGAGTTGCTCGGCGGTGAACCAGCCCCACAGCGTCGCTGCCCACACCATGCCCCAGCGCTTCCAGGTCGGCGGTCCGAGCTCGGCCGGCAGCCGTCCGGTGTTCATGATCCCGATGACGAGCGTAAAGGCGAACATGCTGGTCATCGTGAAGGGTCCCGCGATCAGGAGCAGAAAATCGGGCTGGAGCGCACCCAGCGCCTCGCCGCCGAACCACGAGGCCGCGATGATCGCCATGGACGCGAGCACGAACGCCGTCAAGAACACGAGAAAGGTGCGCTTCTGCGTCCAGAACCGCGTATGGCGGCCGTAGCGCTCGAAGAACACGCTGCCCGTGATCCGCGTCACGGTGTCGACGATGGCGAGTTGCGTGGAGAAGATGACGAACGACCCGCCGAGGATGAACGCGATCCGGAGCCACAGACCGCCGACGCGCTCGATCGCCTGGCCCTGGAGCGAGACCATGGCCGTCAAGTCGCCGGCCAGCTCGGGATTGTCCGTGCCGAGCGTCGCCGTGACCAACATGCACGTGATGACGACGCTCACGATCGTGAGGACGACGAACGTGAGCAGCAGCTCACGCTGGGCGACCCGCATCCACGCGCGGAAGCGCGATAGAGAAAGGGCATCCTTCGCGCTGAACACGAAGCCGGTCGCGCTGATCGTCTCGTTCTTCCCCCGGATCCCGGCGATCCGACCCTGGTGGACCGCCATCCCGAACCCCTTGTCACGGATCCAGAGCGACTGCGCGAGAAGCAGCGTCCCCCCTGTACCCGCGTAGGCGACCGCCAGGAGCAGGGTGGGGAATTGGTCACCCGTGAGCAGCGCCGGCGGCGCGCTCCCGAACGACACGGCGCCCTTCGCGAGATCCACCACGTCGGATGGGAGGATGCCGACGACTACCAACGTGATTCCGAGCAGGGGGAAGAAGCCGGCGACCAACGCGATCTCCAGACGCTCGAGCGCGTTGTATACGACGCGCGACACCGCGAGCCCGAGCCAGATACACGCCATGAGCACGAGCGCGATCGGCTGCCAGGGGATCCCCGGTCCCCCCAACGTCTCGACGATCTCGCCCAGGAACTCCGCCGACTGGGAGGCCCAGCCGGGCCAGAAGAAGCTGACCAGCGTCGCCACGAGGAAGAACCAGGGCCAGAACGCGACCCGGTCCAGACGCGCCATCCCGGCGAACGTCGATTCGCCGGTCGCGATCGTCCAGCGCTCGATCTCGCTGATCACGAGGAACTGCGTGACGACGCCGATCCAGAACAGCCACCAGATGCTGTACCCGTTCGCGGCGACGAGATTGGGCCACAGGATGAACTCGCCGCTCCCCAGCCCCATGCCGAGGGCGATCACCGATGGCCCGAGCACGTGCCTCAGGCGCGGCACGCGCGGGATCCGCGCGGCACGCTTCAGCGGAGGGCCGAATCCCCGGCTCGGGAACGCGCCGCCATCGGGCGCATCGGGGAGCTCCTCTTCCGCGACGGGGTCGTACACCCCGTCACGATATGCGCGACCCTCCTCGTCGCTCGCGACGATCTCGGTCGATGTGCTCGCCGGTTCGATCAAGGACCGGGCGGATCGAACCGACCGGGTGGGACCGTCTCGGCGGCCACGACGTCCTCGAAGTAGATGAAGCGCCCGGCCCCGTCCCGGACGCGGGTCATCGAGAACTGGATCGGCCCGGTCGGCTCCCAGTCGGTCCACCAGATCACGTCGCCCGGCTCCTCGCTTCGGCCGAGATGATACTGCCACGCGGCCATGCGACCCGTGTCGGAATCGACGAAGCCCCAGTACACGTCCTCCGTCACACCCAACCCCTGGTCGAACGAGAGTCGCACGGCGTGATAGGGGCGCCCGTCCGACAGCGTCCGGGTCCCCTCGTAGTCGAGATGGACCCCCGGGTCGCTCCACTTGAAGGGCATGAGTGCCCAATAGCTGTCGTTTACGAAGACCGTATAGCCGCGTCGGAGCGCCGAGTCTCGCGCTGCGCCCTCGAGCTCGGTCTCGCCGATCCACGCCCGCCCGCTCGGCACTCGGCCCAGCTCCGGCACGTCGCGCATCTCGTTCAAGTTGAAGAGCGTGAGATGCGCGGCGTCGGCTTGCTCGAACGCCACGCGGTACCGGCCGTCGTAGCGGTCCCACGAGTGCTCTCGATCCGCGACGACCGCGCCGTCGCGCTCGACGAGCCAGCGGTACGAGAGATACCGCGTGCGGTTCCACGCCTCTCGACCGCCCAACGCGCCCATGACGCGCTCGGCGTAATACGCAGCGGTGTCCGCGCCGAGGATCGGCTCGGGGTTCGCCGCGCGCTCCTCCGGCGCCGCCGTGCACGCGGCGACCGATGCCGCGAGTGACGCCGCGAGGACGCCGGCGCGCGTGGATCCGCTCGAAGCGCGTCTCATAGTCAGACCTCCAGATCGAGCTCGGCTTGTCCGCCGACACCCGGTTTGGCGCGCGCGGCGTGCGCTCCGGCACCACCCCCGACCGCCGGAGACCCGGACCCGCCCTGCATGGGGTGAACGCTCTCGACCCACGCCTCCGCCGGCAGCGAGACCACCGGTCGGCTCGCTTCGCGGCGCGCACGCGTGACGATGCCCGATACGGCCACGGGCTCGATCGAACCATCGGACAGCTCCCACGCGAGGGTGTCCGCTCCGTGCACTTCGAGCAGGGCCGCGAGGTCGCCCGCTTTCGCCCGCTCGGGCAGCATGCCGAGGCCTTTTCCGGCGCGTCCCTGCACCTTGAACTCCGTGAACGGGACGCGTTTCGCGTACCCGCCCGTGGTCGCGATGAGGAGGTCGGAGTCCGTCCTGGGGCCCAAGCTGCCGACGACGACGTCCCCTTTGGCGAGATCGATCCCCTTCACGCCCCGCGCGGTTCGGCCCATCGGTCGGATCGCGTCCTCGGGGAATCGGATCGCCTGGCCGGCGCGCGTGGCGAAGACCAGGTCGTGCGCGCCATCGGTGAGGAACGCCGAGATCACTTCGTCTCCGCGCGACAGGCCGACCGCCTTGATCCCTCCCGAGCGCGCGTTGCCGTATTCCGCCAACGCGGAACGCTTCACCTGCCCGCGACGCGTCGCGATCACGAGGTAGCGATCCTCGACGAAGTCATCCACCGGGAGGACCGCCACGATCTCATCCCCGAGCGTCATCTCGACGAAGTCATCGAGCGGCTTCCCGCGGGAGCTCCGCGTGGCGTGCGGAAGCGTCGCCACGGGGAGCGCGTGCGCGTGCCCGAACGCCGTTAGGAGGAGCAGCGTGCTCGAGCCTCGACACAGGAAGGCCTCGCGCGCGAAGTCGGACTCTCGCGCCGCGAGCGCCTCCACGCCCGTGAGCCCGCCGCCGGTCCCGGCGGGTTGGGCCTTCACGTATCCCCCTCTGCTGATCAACACGAGCTGGGCCTCACCGCCGCGGTCGCGCGACAGCTCGAAGGTCGCGTCGCCGTCGAGGATCTCGGTCCGTCGAGGATCGCCGAACATCGCGATCAGGGTCTCGAGGTCGGCGCGGAGGAAGCCGCGTCGAGCCGCGTCGTCCTCGACGAGCTTCGAGAGCTCCGCGATGCGCTTCTCGAGCTCGGCTCGCTCGTCCTGGAGCTTCCTCCCCTCCAACCCGGTGAGCTGGGCGAGACGCATCCCGAGGATGGCGTCGGCCTGGCGCTCGGAGAGCGCGAACTCCTTCCGGAGCTTCTTCCTCGCGGAGTCCGGGGTTCGCGAGCCACGGATGATCTCGATCACCCGATCAATGTCCGCGAGGGCGAGGAGCAGACCGTCGACGATGTGCGCGCGGTCCTCGGCCTCCGCCAGGTCGTGCGCCGCGCGCCTCCGGATCACCTCCAGTCGATGGCCGACCCACGCGTCCAGCGCCCGCTTGAGATCCAGCTCCTCGGGTCGACCGTCCACGAGCGCGAGCAGGATCACACCGAACGTGTAGCGAAGCTGGGTCTTCTTGAAGAGCGTCGCGACGACCTTGTCCGGCTTCGCGTCCCGCTTGAGCTCGATGACGAGTCGGATCCCATCACGATCCGATTCATCGCGCAGATCCGTGATCGACGTGGCGCCGCCGCTTCGCACCAGCTTCGTGATCTGCTCGATGATGCGGGTCTTGTTGACCTGATAGGGCAGCTCGGTCACGACCAGCGAGCTCTTGCCGCGGCGTCCCTCCTCCAAGTGGATCCGGGCGCGCATGTCGAGACGCCCGCGACCCGTTCGATACGCGGCCTCGATCCCGCTTCGCCCCCAGATGAACCCGCCCGTCGGGAAGTCGGGTCCGGGGAGGAGCGGGAGCAGCTCGTCCACCGTGCAGTCCGGGTTGGCCACGACGTGGTCCGCGGCCCGGAGGAGCTCCGCCGCGTTGTGCGGCGGGATCTTGGTCGCCATCCCCACGGCGATGCCGTCCGATCCGTTCAGCAACAAGTGGGGCAAACGACACGGCAGCACTTCCGGCTCGGTCAGGCGTCCGTCGAAGTTCGGTCGCATGTCGACCGTGTCGCGATCGATGTCGGCGAGTAGCTCGACGGCGAGCCCGGTCATGCGGACCTCGGTGTAGCGATACGCGGCGGCCGAGTCGCCGTCGATCGATCCGAAGTTGCCCTGGCCGTCGATCAGCGGATAGCGGAGCGAGAAGTCCTGGACCATCCGTACCATCGTGTCGTAGACGGCGCTGTCCCCGTGCGGGTGGTAGCGCCCGAGCACGTCGCCGACCACCGTCGCGCTCTTCTTGTGCGGCCGAGCCGGAGCGAGACCTTCCTCGCGCATGGCGTAGAGAATCCGGCGGTGGACCGGCTTCAGGCCGT
>JAKSCH010000536.1 GCA_022360695.1 Gemmatimonadota bacterium | reverse complement strand
TGGTCGTCGTCATCGACACGAGGTTGGGGAGCCCGGCACCCATGCTCGCCGCCCGAAAACGATCGGTCTGCGTGACCGCCCAGGAGGTCATGTATCCGCCGTAGCTCCAGCCCATCAGCAGGAGCTCGTTCGGGTCCGCCACGCCCATCTCGACCACGCGGTCGACACCCGTCATCAGATCCCGAAAGTCGCCGTATCCCCAATCCTGGAAGTTCGCGAAACGGAAGTCCTTCCCGTATCCGGTCGACCCGCGCGGATTGGGGCGCAGAATCGCGAACCCCTGCTGCGCGAAGTACTGGAGCATGTAGATGGACGGCGAGCCCGTGAAGCTCTGGCTGTACACGCCCGCGGGCCCGCCGTGGACGTTGAGGATCAGCGGGACGCGCTCGCCGGCCCGATATCCGACCGGGTACGTGAGCAACCCCTCGATCTCGAACCCGTCCTCGGTGGTCCAGGTGAGCAGCTCGGTCCGACCCATGTCCGGACGGGGCACGTCCGCGTGCAGGTCGCTGATGCGAGAAGCGACATAGCGATCCGTCGCGGATACGAAGACGTCCCAGGGCTCGTCGGGCGTCTGCCACGTGAAGGCCATGTGGCTGCCGTCGGGGGTGAGCGACACCGAGCCGACGACGCCGTCTCCGTCCGATAGCTGTCGGATCTCACCGCCGTCGACCGGGACGGCGATCACGTGTCGTCGCGTGCCGAGCGCTTCGTTCAAGAAGATCTCGCGTCCGTCCTCGCTCCAGCCGATGATGCTCGCGCTTCGATTCGGCGTCTCGAGACGTCTCGGGGAGCCCCCGTCGGCCGCGACCACGTAGAGATCCCCCAGCCCGATCGGTTCGGGCTGCGCGCCGGACGACACGAAGGCGATGAGATCGCCGGCGGGAGACCAGACGGGTCCGCGCTCGACGCCCGCGCCCGTGAGCAGCGCCGTGACCTCGCCGACCGTCTCGATGGAGGTCTCGGCCGGCGCTTCCTCCTCCTCGTCCTCTTCTTCGGACTCGGCTCGCGCGGCGAGCGTCGCCTCGATCTCCGCCGCCGCGGGGACCGTCACGATCGAGATGTCGCCGCTCATGAAGCTCGTGTTGAGGTTGGGGTCGGGCTGGTGCGAGAACGCGATCCGATCGCCGCTCGGCGACCAGGTGAAGCCGTTGATCGTGTACGCGCCGGCGGTCAGTCGCATCGGTTCGGCAGGGCCCGCATCCGGCCGGACCGCGACGACGTACAGGTGGGAATACTTGAAGTCCCGGTCGACGAGGATCACGTCGCGCTTCTCGCGCTTCGCCTTCTTCTCTTCCGGGGTCTCCGGATCGCGCATCAGGAACGCGATCCGCGTACCGTCCGGGGACCAGCGGTACAGGCCGACGGATCCCTCCGCCGCCGTCAGCTGGCGACCCTCGCCCCCCGCGACCGGAAGCGCCCAGACCTGATTGCCGTCCGAGTCATCCTCGGCATCCCGAGACGAGCTGAAGCTCAACCAGCGGCCGTCCGGCGAGAAGCGCGGGCTGCTCGCCGAGGACTCGCCTCGCGTCCACTGGGCCGCGGGCGCGCCCGAGCCGTCCGCCATCCAGACGTGGGTGCGGTATTCCGATTGCTCGCCCGCCATCAACGGCTCTCGCACCACGAACGCCACGCGCCCGGCATCCGGGGAAATCGCGGTACCCCCGATGGCGCGATACTGCATGCTGAGCTCGGGCGTCCACCCCTCCTGCGCTTCCTGCGCACGGGTCGGGAGGGCGGAGGCGACCGCCGCGGCGGTCGACAGCGCGGTGACGACGATCGCGCGACCGACGTCTGAAAGCTGCAAACAGATCATTCCTCACCTCGTGTAGGGGCTCGGGCTGCGACGGGCCGTGATCAGGGGTGGCTGGCCGGCTCGGCGCGCTCGTCGACCGCGACGACCGGAAACCCGACGCCGGCTGCGATGTTGTACAGACGAATCGACGCATGATGCCGCCGGGCCCGGTCCGGGTTCAAGCCCGACCGACCCCCGGACGCCCCGGCGGGGTAAGTACCGGATCGCCCGTTCGAACGTGTTAGGTTCCGAAAGGGTTCGAACGGCTTCGCGATCGATCGGCAGCCGGACGCTCGCGGGCGTGGGGCCGGTGGATAAACACGGATGAGGAAGGAAGAGATGCGCGTTTTCCGGGCGAACGAGGGCCGACACAGGGCTTCGGCGATGCTCCTCGCGGTGGCCGTGAGCGGCGGGCTTCCGGGCCCGCTGCTCGGACAAGAAGCGTCGACCGAGGCCGATTCGCTCGAGGCCGCGCGACGAGATTCGATACGACGCACGTTCGACCCGGAACGCGCGTTCTCGTCGCTCGATCTGCCGCCGAGCGACGAATACCGCACCGAGACGGGCGCGCCGGGCGAGGCCTACTGGCAGCAGCGCGCCGACTACCGGATCGAGGTCGCCCTCGAGGGTCGGACCATCCGCGGGACCGAGCGGATCACGTATACGAACAACAGCCCGGATGAGCTCGCGAGCCTCTGGCTCCAGCTCGATCAGAACCTGTTCGACGAAGACAGCTACGGCGCGCTTCGGGCGGAAGAGGCGGAGCACCCGGTTCGTCACGGAGGGTTCTTCGAGAACGGCGGTTTCGACATCACCGGTCTGACGGTCGAGGATGCGAGCGGGCTCACGTCTCCCGAGTTCCGGATCGAGGACACGATGATGGAGGTGTTTCTCGAGACGCCGTTGGCTCCGGGCGGCGAGCAGCTCGAGATGCGGATCGACTTCGAGTTCGAGATCCCCGAGACCGGGGGCGACCGGATGGGTCGGCTCGATGTCGATGGCGGGACGATCTACCAGCTCGCGCAGTGGTACCCCCGGATGTTCACCTACGACGACGTGAACGGCTGGAACCAGTCGCCGTTCCTGGGGCAGGGCGAGTGGTACCTGGAGTACGGCAACTTCGACGTCGAGCTCACGGTGCCCCGTGACTACATCGTCGTGGCGACGGGCGAGCTCCAGAACCCCGAGGAGGTGCTCACCTCGCAGCAGCTCGAGCGGCTGACGGCGGCGCGCGCTTCGGAGGAGACGGTCCACATCATCAACGAGGACGAGGTCGGGAAGGACGTCACGCGACCCGCCGGTCAGGGACCGCTCACGTGGCGCTTCCGCGCCGAGAACGTCCGCGACTTCGCCTGGGCCGCTTCCGATCGGTTCGTGTGGGACGCGGCGGGGTGGGAGGACGTCCTCATCATGTCGGTGTACCCGAAGGAGAGCATCGGCTCCCAGGGGTCGACCGGCTGGGAACGGTCGACCGAGTACGTGCGCCACTCGGTCGAGCACTATTCGGAGAAGTGGTACCGCTACCCGTATCCGGTCGCGATCAACGTCGCCGGTCTGGCGCTCGGGATGGAATACCCGATGATCGTCTTCTGCTCGTGGCAGTCCCGGGGCGCCTTCCTCTTCTCGGTGACGGACCACGAGATCGCGCATACGTGGTTCCCGATGCTCGTGGGCTCCGACGAGCGCCGTTACGCGTGGATGGACGAGGGCTTCACCACGTTCATCAACTACTACTCGGGGATCGAGTTCTCCGGCGGTGCGCCCATCCTCGGCGGTTTCATGGAGCCGGGCCAGATCGCGGACGACACGCGACGCGCGACCTTCGCCGTAAACACGCCCGCGGACAGTATCCCCGAGGCGAATCTCGGCGTGCTCGCCTACAACAAGCCGGCCGCGGTGCTGGTCATGCTGCGCGAGAAGATCGTCGGGCCGGCGCTGTTCGACGAGGCGTTCCGCACATACATCGAACGTTGGGCGTACAAGCACCCGCAGCCAGCCGATTTCATCCGGACGATGGAAGACGTCACGGGTCGGGATCTCGATTGGTTCTTCCGCGCGTGGATCTACGAAGACGCGATCCTGGATCAGGCGATCAAGTCCGTACGGCGGGCGGCGGATACGACCGTCGTCACCGTGGAGAATCGCGGCGGCGTTCCCATGCCGGTCACCATCCGTCTGATCTATCGAAACGGTGACGAAGAAACCCACGACGTACCGGTCGACGCGTGGAAGGTAGACGGGACCTACGTGCTCGAGGTGGTCGGCGGGAACGTCCGCCACGTGCAGCTCGATCCGGACGGGTCGCTCCCCGACGTCAACCGCGCGAACAACGTGTGGGGCCGCGGTATCGTCGGAAGAAGCCCGCCCCGCTGACCGACACGGGTCGGCCGGTGCCGTGCGAGAGACGACGGGGTCTGAAATCGACGGCTTCGGACGTCATGTCGTGACGTCCGGCTTCACCGACCGATCGGCGAGGCCGCAGATAACCCTCGAACGAGCGCGATCCCATGCGAGGTACCCGGTACTTCTCGAACGAGCTGTTCGCCTTCATCAAGGAGCTGAAAGCCAACAACGACAAGCCGTGGTTCGAGGAGAACAAGCCGCGCTACGAGGAGCACATCAAGCGCGCCGCTACCCGCTTCATCGAGGACTTCGGACCGCACCTCGAGAAGATCTCTCCGCACTTCGTGGCCGATCCGCGCGGGAACGGCGGCTCGCTCTTCCGTATCTACCGCGACACGCGGTTCTCGAAGGACAAGACCCCGTACAAGACGCATGTCGGGATTCGATTTCAGCACGAACGCGCGAAGAACGTCCACGCGCCGGGATACTACCTGCACATCGCGACGGACGGCGTTTGGGTGGGCGCGGGTATCTGGCACCCGGAGTCCGACGCGCTCAAGAAGATCCGTGGTGCCATCCTCGACGACCCGACCGCGTGGAAGCGCGCCAAGAACGCGAAGCGCTTCCGAGAGCGCTACGAGCTCACCGGTGACTCGCTGAAGCGAGCGCCGAAAGGCGTCGACCCGGAGCACCCGCTGATCGAAGACTTGCGTCGCAAGGACTTCATCGGCGTCGCGAAGATGACGAAGAAGACCCTTCTCGGGCCCGAGTTGATGCGGACGTTCACGGCGATGTGCAAGGACGCGGCGTCGCTCAACCGCTTTCTGTGTCGGGCGCTCGATCTTCGATACTGAGCGCCCGGTCGCGGGCCTCGCGTGCGCGCCGTAGCCAACGCCACAACACCAGAAACGCCATCGCGTTGAGCGCGACGCCGAGCCAGCCGCGTTCCGGATCGAAGCGCGA
>JAKSCH010000283.1 GCA_022360695.1 Gemmatimonadota bacterium | reverse complement strand
GGCCTGGGCGGCGCGCTGTTTTCGGTGCTCCTCTATTCGTTCCTCGGACCGACCACGGTCATCGGGGCGTCGGGCGCGATCTTTGGTCTGCTGCTCGCGTTCGCCCTCAACTGGCCCGACGCGAAGATCTACCTCTACTTCCTGTTCCCGGTGCCCGCGAAGTGGTTCGTCGGCGTCTTCGGGCTCTTCACGCTCTACGCCACGCTCAACGCGACGCTCACGGGCGGCGGTGGCGGCGTCGCCCATTGGGCGCACCTGGGCGGTCTCGTGACCGGGATCGTCTATCTGCGCTTCGGCGAGCGGATCGGGCGGGCGTTCGATAAGGCGTTCTTCAAGGACGCCACGCCCCACGTCAAGGTCGAGCGCGCGCCGCGACGCGAGCCCGCCAAGGGACAGCCCCCGCGTACCAAGCGTCGCCGCGGCGTCGATGGCGACTCGCTCGATGAGGTCGACCGGATCCTCGACAAGATCCGCGAGAGCGGCATGGACTCGTTGACCCCGAAGGAGCGAGCCTTTCTCGACGACATGAGCCGCCAATACAAGCAGAAAAAGACCCACACTCACTAGGCTCTCGCCGACCCTCTCGGTCGACTCTCAATCCTGAGAATCGGCGTCTCAAAACTGAGAGTCGCTGCTTCTCTCTCGTCGCAGCGACGGATCGTCCCGTCACGCGGGGCTTTCCAGGGGTTCGTTCCGTCGCGGGGCCGCTCCTTCGCCGAAAACCCGACTCTCACATCTGAGAATTCGGGCGCTTCGTTCACGTTCCCACAAACCGGAGAAACCCGCGCGGTTGCGGGCGATCTGGCCGCCCGGCACTCCCTGGCACCGCCCTTGTCTTACTGCGGGCCGTTCGCCGTACGCCCTATCCACTCGTTTGGGAGGCCGGGATGCCCGCCAGATCGCGATCGAAACGAAGCACCGCTCGACCACTCCTCACACTGCTGCTCGTCCTATCGGCGGCGATCCCGATCAGCGCCGCGATCCTCGGTCCGCCGACGGTCTCGATCTCGCCTTCGGGCGGCACCTACACGAGCGCATCGCGCAGCGTCACGATCGAATGGTGCGACGACGTGTCGCTAGACGCCGGCTCTCGGCAGATCACCGTGCTGCACAATGGGAACACGACCGACGTGACGTCGAGCTTCAGCTATCAATCGCCCTGGACGATCTTCGATTGCGATGTCGGCGCGAGAAGTGTGGGCACGATCACGCTTCAGAACGGGCTCAATACGCTCACGGCGAAGATCCGCGACAACACCGGTGCGCAGGGCACCCAGAGCGCCAGCTACACGTATAACGCGCCCGAAATCAGGGACGTCCGTGTCACGCCGGACGGGACCAACGACTCGCTCGAGGCCGATGGGACGACGGTATACACAAAGACGTTCCAAGTGTGGAATGACGGGAACCAAACGTCTTCCTTCAACATCGACGAGCAATGCACCGGCCCTGTCTCCGCCTGCAGTGCTCCGAGCACGGTAGCTGACATCGCGCCCGGCACTTCGAAGTCCGTCGTCTTGTCGTTCAAGGTGACCGACACCGCCGTGGGAAACGCCAAGATCGAGGCCAGTCACACCGAGGATTCGAGCGTCGACGATACGGGGCACTTCCGCATCACCGGAACCCCGCCTCTCACGGTGGACCCGGTCGCCGTTTCGCATACGCCGGACACCGACACCGTCAAAGTCGCGAACCTGGATGTCGAGGTGAAGTGGTGCGACAACTCGGGTCTGAGCACGAATCCGAACGACCGGGCCATGTACGGCTACCACGGCGATAACTACGGGCAGATCGACTACAACAACCAGATCGACTACACGATCCAGTACGAGACGACGACGCCCGTACTCGATTGCGGCGTGCCCGGTGAGTTCGCGACGGTCGACGCGACGATCACGCTCCAGCCGGGCGTGACCGAGTTCCATGCGACGCACCGCGACACCGAGGGCAACCTCGGCGACAGCGAGAGGCTCTATTTCTTCCAGGTGGACGATCTCCAGGTCACCCCCAAGAACGGCTCGATCGTGAACCGCCCGCCAGACACGCAAGCGCTGGTGGACACGTTCACGGTCACGAACGGCGGGAACGTCGCCGGCCTCTTCAACCTTGGCGTCGCTTGCGCCGATCCGGTATTGAACTGCCAGATCGGAGCGACGCAGGACTCCATCGATGCCGGAGAGAGCATCGACGTGGAGGTCTCCTACGACACCGGCGAACCGGGAAGCGAGACCATCCAGCTTACGGTCACCGATGCCGCCGACCCGACAGTCGAAGCCACGGGCGTGATCACGGTGATCGTCGGGAGCGGTGGGGGCATCAACATGACGCCGAACTTCGATCGGTCGACGTGTCTGACCGCGAACGCGGGGGGAGGCGCCATCTCCCAATGCGGCGACCTCGTGATCACCCACCCGCTACCCACGACGCGAACCCACAATCGCGTCCGGGCGCCTGGGCTCATCTACAACAGCTGGGCGGCGGAGCCGTACCCGATGGTTTCGGCACACGTGACGCTGGCCCAGAGCGCGCAGCAGCCCGACTCAATGGAAGTCGTGCTGAAGCTCGGGACCAATGAGAAAGAGAGAGATCGCTGGGACGGCGCAGCTTGGTCGCCCGGTGACACCCGTCGGATCACGATCGGCTACTCGGACCCGACGCTCTCGACCGGCGTGCACGAGTTCATCCTCGAGGTGTCGCCGGTGCACGGGACGCAGGTACATGCTCCCATCCTTGTTGACACCATCCCGCTCCCGGTGGTCAACCGTCGCGGCTCGAAATACGGCCGTGGTTGGTGGATCGGCGGGCTCGAGGAGTTGTTCTACCAGGCGGCGGATACGTCGTACTTCTGGGTCGGTGGCGATGGAAGCACCCGGTGGTACCGGAAGACCGGGATCCAAGACGTTTGGGCGACCGCACCGTTCGATCGACCGGATACGCTCAAGCTCGTCGGGGGCGAGCTGGTTCGTGAGCTACGAGGCGGTGGTCAGGTCGTGTTCAACTCGAGCGGCAAACATGTCCGGACCGTAACCCGTCTCGGACACACGACCCAGTTCACGCACTCGGGCCCGCGACTCACCAAGATCTCGCTCCCCGTCGCGGGCTCCAATCCGCGCGAATACGACTTCAACTACACGAGCGGAAAGCTGAGCTCGGTGGACGCCCCGCCGATCGGCTCGACGCAGCGCGTCACGACGATCAACCAAGTGGACGCGGGTATTTCGCAAATCACCGACCCCGACGGTCGCTCCGTCACCTTCAATCCGAGCTGGGGTCACCTCCGCATCAAGCATCTCGAGGACCGAGCCGGGGTTCGGACCACCTTCACCTATCATTCCAACACGCGGAAGCTGCTCGACACGCGGCTCCACATGGTGAGCAACTCGAGCCACAGCGATGACATCGTGATTCGGCAGATCAACCACGAGGCGCAGACGTGGGCCCCCGAGTCCCGACACCCGGATTCCGTCTACACGTTCATCGACGGTCCCCGGAGCGTCGCCGACACCGTCGCGTTCCACATCGATTACCCGACCGGAGCGCCCCGGATGATCGTGAACGCGCTCGGGCACACCACGGTCATCGAACGCGGGCTGAGCGGTTTCCCGGCGCTCGTGAACCGCGTCGTGCGACCCAACGGCCACGTAATGACCGCCGCGTTCAACGCACGAGGCAACGTCGCGACCGTGACCGATCTGTCACGCAACGCAACGACCAGCTACGAGTACAACGACGCGAACTGGCCGGACTTCGTGACCAAGGTGATCCCACCGAGCGTCACGGACTCGGTCCTGATGTCGTACGACGGGACGACCGGGAATCGCCTCTGGCAACAGGACGCGCGCGGATCGACGAGTCGCGTCCAGTTCCGCTACTACGCCGGTGGGGCGCACGACGGAATGCTCCGCGCGATCCAGGCGCCGATGAACAGCGGGGCCGAGAGCGACTCGCTGGTCTACGACAACCAGTACGGCAACCTGAGCACACAGTTCGGCGCGCGTACGTCCCGCACCGACTGGATCTACGATGACGTCGGTCGAATCACGACGGTTCAGACCGAGATCGACAGCCTCGCGGTGC
>JAKSCH010000233.1 GCA_022360695.1 Gemmatimonadota bacterium | reverse complement strand
CTCACGTCAAATCCGAGAGCGCCCGACCCATGATCTCGACGTCGGACTCGAACGACTCGGGGGCCAGCGGCCCGAACGAGAACCGGAAGAAGCTCGCGAGCGGCGAGTCCGCACCGCCGCGCGCCATATCGCAATCCGTCCCCTCGAGCACCGCGGCGCCATCGACGAAGAGCCGCTCGTTGAGCGCCGCGGCCGTCACGCCCTCGGGCAGACGGCACCAGTGGTAGAACCCGCCGTCGCCTGAAAACAGCTCGAGCCCGAGCCTCTCGAAGGCCTCGCCGTAGCGGTCCCGTTGCCCTCCGTAGAACGAGGGCACGGCGGTGCGCACGACCTCGATCCGCTCCGGGTCGAAGAGCTCGACGGCGTAGCATTGCGACGGATGCGATACGCCGCCCATGCCGAACGAGGAGAAGTTCCCGAGCACCTCGACGTGCTCGCGCGCCGCCACCACCCAGCCGATCCGGATCCCGGGCGCCTGCAACCCCTTGGTCGCCGCACCGATGACGAACACGTTCGACGCGTCGATGTCATCGACGTAGCGGAGCGCGCTCACGGGCGGCTCGTGGAACAGCTCGTACGCCTCGTCGATCAGCAGACCGCGGTTCGGACCGGCGGACCGAACCAGCGCCTCCAGCTCGGACTCCGTCCTCGTCACCCCCGTCGGGTTGCAGGGATTGCTGAGCAGCGTGAGCGAGCGCTCGTCGGAGCTCTCGGGAGCGTACGCGTCGAGGTCGGGCGCGAATCGATTGTCGACGCCGCTCTCGACGAGCGAGTAGTCGCGCCGCAGCCGCTCGAGGATGTCGTAGTACGGCGTGTACTCGGTCGACGCGATGCGAACGCCGATGTCGGGCTCGAGAAACAACAGCAACGCGACGATCGCGGGTCGGCCCCCGGCGAACACCATCACGTTGTCGCTCGTCACGTCCACGTCGTACCACGTCCGGTAGTACGAAGCGATCGTCTCGCGGAGCGCCGGGTGTCCCCACGCCTTCGGGTAGCGGCGGTCCTCCCAGGTGACGGTCACGGTCTCCGGAAGCGGTGGGCCGTCCGGAAGCCGGTCGGTCCGCGGGAAGCCCTGGCTCCAGGGGTGGGTCCCCGGTTCTCCCATGTAGGTACCGAACGCGCCCCAGAACGCGTACAGGGTCTCGTAGATTCCCATGGGGGGGAACTCACGTAGGAACATGCCGTTTGGCTCCTATTCGGCGCGTTGCCACAACCCCTGCGAAGCGATCCGCAGGGCACGGTTGAACTTGCTGGACGCGTTCTCCCACGCGATCACGGCCGTGAGCTCGATCGTCCCCTCCTCCCCGAACGCTTCGAGCACCTCCGCGAACATCTCGTCGGACACGTCGCGGTCGGAGAGTGTGATGGCATCCGCGTATGCGAGCGCCCGCCGCTCGTCGTCCGTGAAGTGCGGGCTCTCCGCGTGCTCTGCCACCGCGAGCAGCTTCTCGTCGGACACGCCCAGCTCGCTGCCCACGGCAGCGTTGATGTCCTGTCAGAACACGCACCCGTTCAAGGACGCCACGCGACGGTTCACGAGCGCCACGAGCCCTTCGTCGAGCAGACCGTCGCGGTTGAGGCCCGCCCACATCCCGCGAACCGCTCGAAGCAGGTCGGGTCGGCGAGCGTACACCCGGTGATTCAACAACGGTGCGCCCCACGCCTCGGTCTGAGCCGCATATACGCGAGCTGCGTACCCCTCCGCGGCGTCCGGCGCGAGGCCGGCGATTCGCGTCACTCGTTCACCTCGATCTGCGTGATCATCCCGCGGGTGTCGTGTCCCGCGACGTCGCACAACACGGTGTACGCGCCGCTCGCCAGCTCGATCGTGGCGTAGTCCGTTCGCCCCGGGTCGACGTCCGCGTCGGTCTCCCACACCAGCGAGTCCGTCTCGGCGCGGAAGATCCGGAGATTGTGGCCTTCGAACCCCTGGTTGCTCAGACGCCAGACCCGCGCTCCGGCGGACAGACGGCTCGGCATCCCGATCGTGTATTCGACCAACGCGACATCGACGGTGTCGGGCGGCGCGGCCGCGAGCTCGCCACCGCGCTCCGCGGATCCGACCGACGTCGTCGGGGCGGGCGCGGGCGGGACAGAGCCCGAGCCCACCCGCTCGCCACACCCCGCGGTGAGGAGCGCCACCGAGAGGAGCACGTCGCGGCTCCGGCGCAGATTCACGGTCGTTACCTCCGTTGCAGGGGCCGTTCGGCTCCGGGTCACCCGGTCGTCGCCCGCATGATGGTCTCGAGCGGGCCTCGCGCGAATCGTCGACGCCACGCCCATGCGAAGAGGATGGCGAGCCCGCAGAAGATCGCCGTCGCGGCGAGCGAGAAGGCGAGCGTCTGTCCCTCGAGCCGTCCCATGAGCGCAAGCGCCACCATCCCGATCATCACGTGCGCGACGTAGAGCGTCAACGAGAGTTGACCGGTCGCCACGAGCGCGGCGGTCGGTCCTCGATCGCCGAATCGGAGCCCCAGCGCGACGCTGATCGCGATCGTGGCGAACGCCGCCCCGAGCCCGACGACCACGTATGTGGGCATCGGAGGGATCGGCCCCGTGCCGAGCAGCGCCGCGAGATCTTCGCTGGCCCCCGTGGGATCCAGGACCCTCAGCAGCCCCGCCGGAATCAGGCTCCCCAAGACCGCCATGGTCACCCCGGCCGCGAGCAGGCGACGTCGGAACCGTTCGTCCGTGACGTCGCGACGACCCAGCCACATGCCGGCGATCAGGAACGCGATCCACGGGAGGACCGGGTGGAAGCCGTTGAAGAACAGATGGCGGGCCATCCCCGCGGGGGTCCAGAAATCCGTGTACGCCAGGGCGTCCCAATCCCACCCGCGCTCGTAATCGAGGAAGGCGAGGAGGACCAGGAATCCGACGACCGCCAGCGCGGTCCAGATCCACAGCTCTCGATCGGAACGCCACAGCAGCAGCGCCGCGAGCGCGAGATAGATGCCGTAGAAGTGGAGGATATCGCCGGGCCAGATCGGATAGTACGCGATTCCCACCACGAACAGGAACGCGGCGCGCTTGAGCAGCAGCCCTCGATCCGCCAGCCGCGATGCCGCATCGCGCGACGCGCGGGCGCGTCGGGTCATCAGCGAGATGCCGACGCCGGCCAGGACGACGAACGTCGCGGCGGCCTTGCCGTCCACGACCCCGGCGAGCGTCGTGAGCCAACCCGGCCCGTTCGTCTCCGCGCCCATGACGACCTTGAAGTTGACCAGGACCATCCCGCAGGTGGCGAACGCACGCGCGATGTCGTACCCGATGACGCGTCCCGACGTCACCCGTCGAAGCTCAGCCCATTCGTCCGTGGCATTTCTTGTACTTCTTTCCGCTGCCACACGGACACGGATCGTTGCGACCGGGCTCCTTCTCGGCGGTGATCGGCGCGGCGGGGCGCACCGCGCCTCCCGTCCCCAACGCGGCCTTCGCGGCCGTGTCGTCCGGGGTGAGGTCGTCCACGGCGGCGGCCGTCGAGACGCCGGCGGCCGAGAAGGCCGGCTCTCGCGCCGGTCGACCGGGAGCCGCCGCAGCGGGTGGCCCCTCGCCGGCGGGCGGCCCCAGTCCCGGCCCGCCCGTCCCGGGCTCGACCGGCCCGCTCATCCCGGTGATCTTGGGCGCCCGCGGTCGCGCGGGTCCACGCACCTCGAGCTTCGCCCGGAAGAACCGATTCGCGACGGTCTTCCGAATATCCGTGATCAGGTTCACGAAAAGCTCGTATGCTTCCTTCTTGTACTCGATCAGCGGGTCCTTCTGCCCCCACGACCGGTAGTGGATCGAGGAACGGAGGTGGTCCAGGTCGTAGAGGTGGTCCTTCCACTTCTCGTCGAGCACGGACAGCACGATGAACCGTAGGACTTGCTCCCACAGCTCGCCGAAGCCGTCGAGCTTGGCGTGGTACTGCTCGTGCGCGCTCTCCACCACCTGCTCGTGGAGCGCCTCGCTCCTCGCCCAGTCGTCGGCGCTGGCCGCGCCATCACGGGGGAGGAAGTCGTTGTGGAGGAAATACTCGATCAGGAGGTGCTCGCGCAGCCCCGCGACGTCCCACTCCTCCTGCTCGATCCCGGTGGGGACGAACTCCTCCATCTCGTCGCGGACCGCCTCCTCGATCATCTCCCACGTCTCACCCTTCAGATCCTCGCCACCTTCGAGGGCGTAGAGTCGCAGGTCGTAGACGACCTCGCGTTGCTGGTTCATCACGTCGTCGTACTCGAGCAGCCGCTTGCGCGCGTCGAAATTCTGCATCTCGACCCGCTTCTGCGCGCGCTCGATCGACTTCGTGATCCAGGGGTGGGTGATGACCTCCCCCTCCTCGACGCCGAGCCGATCCATGATCTTCGAGACGCGCTCGGGCATGAAGAGCCGCATCAGATCGTCCTCGAGCGACAGGAAGAAGAGGCTCGAGCCCGGATCGCCTTGACGCCCCGCGCGACCACGGAGCTGCCGGTCGATCCGTCGCGACTCGTGCCGCTCGGTCCCGAGGATCTGAAGCCCGCACGGGGGCTCCCGGCACTCCAGACACGAGGGGTCGAGCTTAATGTCGGTGCCGCGACCAGCCATGTTGGTCGCGATCGTGATCGCGCCGGGCTGCCCGGCGTTCTGGACGATGTACGCCTCGCGCTCGTGCTGCTTGGCGTTCAGGATCTCGTGGGCCAAACCGCGGCGTTTGAGCATCCGACTGACGATCTCCGACACCTCGACGCTGGTCGTCCCGACGAGGATGGGCAGACCGTCCTCGTTGATGCCCTGGATCTCATCGATGAGCGCCGCGTACTTCTCCTGCTTCGTCTGAAAGATGACGTCGTGTTGATCGTCCCGGCGAATCGGCTTGTTCGTGGGAATCACGACGACTTCCAAGCCGTAGATCTCGTGGAACTCGCCTTCCTCCGTCTCGGCGGTTCCCGTCATTCCGGCCAGCTTGTCGTACATCCGGAAGTAGTTCTGGATCGTGATCGTCGCGAGCGTCTGCGTCTCGCCCCGGACCGTCACGCTCTCCTTGGCCTCGACCGCCTGGTGGAGCCCGTCGG
>JAKSCH010000517.1 GCA_022360695.1 Gemmatimonadota bacterium | reverse complement strand
TGATGATCTTGAGCGCGGGCTCGGGTGGGAAGATCCACGCGTGCTGCGCCTGGTACTCCTTCAGGGTGTCGTTCTGGATCGTGCCGCGGACCTGATCGAACGGCACTCCCTGCTTCTCGGCGGTGACGAGCAGGAAGGCGTAGAGCATGAGCGCCGGACCGTTGATCGTCATCGACACGGACACCTGATCCAACGGGATGCCATCGAACAGCGTCTCCATGTCGGCCAGGCTCGAGATCGCTACGCCGCACTTGCCGACCTCGCCCTCCGATCTCGGATCGTCGGAGTCGTACCCCATGAGCGTAGGGAAGTCGAACGCCACCGAGAGCCCGGTCTGACCACGTTCCAGGAGGTACTTGTATCGCTCGTTCGTCTCGTGTGCGGTCGCGAACCCGGAGAACAACCGCATGGTCCAGAGCTTGGTTCGATACATCGAGTGATACGGACCGCGCGTATACGGGAACTCACCCGGGACGCCGATGTCGTCGAGATAGTCGCCGTCGCGATCCAGCGGAGTGTACAAAGGCCGGATCTCGCGCCCCGAGATGCTCCGGAACCCCGAGTCGTCGCGGGTGGGCGTCGAGTTCACGACCGCTTCCCACAGCTCGAGCTGGTCTCGGAGCGCGTTGCGCTCCTTCTGATCGAACGGTTCAGTCATGTCTTCCATGCATGGTGTCGGGCGACGCCGATGATACGCCACTCCCGTGGCTCGGTCACCCCACCGCACCGCCGGCGTCGCCCCGCATGCGAGCGTGGAGCGTTCGAGCGACGCCGTAGGGCGTGTCGCCATCGAGGCTTTCGAGGTCTTCGGTCCGCCAGATTCGTTCCGCATCGCGTTGCGCGCGTCGAAGCAGAGCCGCCCGCGCCCGGCCGAGGCGTCGCTCGGCGCGTCGCGCATCGAGCCGATCCGTCTCGGTGAGCCACTCGAAATGCCGGTCCAGTCGGTCCGAGAGCTCGGAGACCCCTTCCCCGGCCGACGCCACGGTCTGGACGATGGGGGGTTTCCAACCCGCCTCGGTCGTCCGACGCGCGGTCCCCTCGCGAATCGACATCATGATCGCGATCTCCTTCTCCAGTCGATCCGCCCCGGGCCGATCCGACTTGTTGATCACGAACAGATCCGCGACCTCCATCAAACCCGCCTTCATCGCCTGGATGCCATCTCCGGACTCGGGGACGAGCACGACGGCCGTCGTGTCGGCGGACGCGGCGATGTCGAGCTCCGACTGGCCGACGCCGAGCGTCTCGAGGATCACGCGGTCGTACCCGGCCGCGTCCATCAGATCCGCCGCTTCCCGCGTCGCCGTGGCGAGACCACCGAGCGACCCGCGGCTCGCCATCGAGCGGATGAAGACGCCCGGCTCGGTCGTCAGCTCGTTCATCCGGATCCGGTCTCCCAGCAGGGCTCCACCGGTGAACGGGCTCGTCGGGTCCACGGCGATGATCCCGACGGTCAGATCGCCCGCGCGGTAGTGGCGTGTCAGCTCGGCCGTCAGCGTGGACTTCCCGGCGCCCGGCGGACCGGTGACGCCGATGCGGCGGGCGCGACCCAGCCGCGCGTCGAGCTCTTCGAGCAACGCCTCGAACCCCGGCGTCTCGTTCTCGACGTGCGTGATCCCTTGCGCGAGCGCGAGCGGCTCACCGGCGGCGATCCTCTCCGCGAGCTCCGCGGGGACGAGATCACGGCTCACAAGAGGAACGAGCTCGCGAGACCGAGGAGCAACAGGAAGCCGAACAGATCCGTGAACGTCGTCACGAAGATCGAAGAAGCGACGGCCGGGTCGATCCCGGATCGTTCGAGCACGATGGGGAAGAACGCGCCGAGCGTCGACGCGACCACGAGGTTCCCCCACATGGCGATCATGACCACGCCGCCGAACACCGGATCCGTGTCGGGGAGGGCCAGCGCGACCAGCGCGACCAACCCGCCGATCAGGAGCCCGTTCACGAGCCCGACGATGAGCTCCTTCCAAACGGCCGACCAACGCTCGGCGGCCGTTTCCTCGGCGATCGCGATCCTGCGGATCGTGACGGCGAGCGCCTGCGTGCCCGCGTTTCCACCCAGACCGGCGATCACGGGCATCACCGCCGCCAGGATCGCGAGCTGCTCGATCGTGTCCTTGTATGCCCACACGACGAGCGCGGCGAGCGATAGCGTGATGGTGTTGACGGCGAGCCAGGGGAGCCGACTGCGGATCGCACCGGCCGTCGTTCCGCGGAGCTGCTCCTCGTCCGAAACGGAAGCGAAGCGAAGGATGTCCTCGGTCGTCTCCGCCTCCACGACGTCGATCACGTCGTCGAAGGTGATGCGGCCGACGAGCCGACCCTCGTCATCCACGACACCGATCGAGGCGAGGTTGTACCTCGAGAGGATTCGACCCACCTCTTCCTGATCCATGTCCACCGGCACGACGGCGACCGGATCCTCGAGGAGCTCGGTGATCGAGGTGGACGGCGACGCCAGGATCAGATCGCGAAGCGTCACCACCCCGCGCAGACGCGCGTCGCGATCGACGACGAACACCGTATAGAAATCCTCGCGATCCGACGCGTGCTCGCGCAGCTCATCGATGGCCTCCGTCGCGTTGGCGGTCGAGCGGACCGACACGAGCTCCCGCGTCATGATCCCGCCGGCCGAGTCCTCCGGGTACTCGAGGAGCTCCCGGAGCTCGTCCGAGTCGGCGACCGATTCGAGCACCCGCTCCTGCTCCTCCGGCTCGAGCTCGCCGATGAGATCCGCCGCATCGTCGTCGGCCAGCTCCTCGAAGAGCTCGGCGATCCGCTCCGGCTCCATCTGCGCGAGAAGCTCGGCGGGGTGCTCCTCCTCCTCCATCTCGGCGAGCGAGTCGGACGCGAGCGGGGCCGGGATCAGCTCGAGCACGCGGAGCCGCTCGTCGTCCTCGAGGTGCTCGAGGACATCGGCCAGGTCGCTCGGGTGGAGCGGCTCGACGAACGCCACGATGTCCGCCGTGTCGTCGGCGGCGAGCAGGCGACGGACTTCGTCGATGATCAGGTGGCGTTGTCGTTCCGACGACTCGGACATGTTCGGCTCCGCGGCCCCGGCGTGAAGGTGGAGCGAAACTACGCGGGCCTCACTCCGTGGCGCGACCGAGCTCGGCGAGCAGGCGCTCCTGGAGGCGGAACATCTCGGAGTCGTAGCGCTCCATCGACTCCGGGTGATCGTGCCCCAACAGGTGCAGGGCGCCGTGGATCGCCAGCCGAACCAGCTCGTCCGGAAGATCGACACCGTGCTCGAGCGCGGCCTCGGACGCGACCGCAGGACACAGGTAGACGTCGCCGAGCAGGCTCGTATCCGCATCGGTCGCCGCGGTCTGCGGGCCGAGGGGGAACGAGAGGACGTCGGTCGGCCCATCGACGCCGTGGTACTCGCGATTCAACTGACGCATGCGCTCGGGCGCGACGAGCGTGATCGACAGCTCGGCGGACGTCAGGGCTTCGCCGGTGACGAGCCCCGTATCGAGCGTTCGCGCGACCGCCGCCCGGATCCTGTCGTGGAGCTCGGCGCTCGGCCCGGCCCCGTCACCGGCCCCCGTGCCGTCGTTCACGAGGATGGTCCACCGGCTCAATCCGCGCTTTCGCCTCGTTCGCGCTCGGTCAGTGGCGCGGGCCGGCGCTTCGGATCCATCGCGGGGCGCCGCCGGGCTCCCTCGGTGGTCGATCCGTGCCCCGACGACCATAGGTCCGGCTCGGGCTCCTGCGGGGTATCGGGCATCGAGGGGACGGGCGTGTTCGCCCCGTTCGACACCGCGGGCTCGACCGTCGGCGCGACGTCCGCCGCGGAGGGGATCGTCGTCTCGGTCGAAACCGGCCGGAGCGGCGCGGTCGGCTGCGGGTAGTCGATCCGGTGGTGGTAGAGTCCGGTCAGCACGCGGGCGAACTGCTGCTTGACGCGGCCCAGATCGCGGAATGTCAGACCGCATTCGTCGAGCTCGCCCTGCTCCACCCGTTCGGTCACCAGCTCGTCGATCAGCGCGCGGATCCGTTCGGGGCTGGGGGAAGACAGCGTGCGCGAGGCCGACTCCACGGCGTCTCCCAGCATCGCGATCGCCGTCTCCTTCGACTGCGGCTTCGGTCCCGGGTACACGAAATCGTTCGGATCCAGGTCCGTGCCCGCATCTTCTTCCCGGGCGCGGTGCAGGAAGAAGCGGATCTGCTGCGTACCGTGGTGCTCGCGGATGAAGTCCTTCACGACCTCCGGGAGCCGTGCCTCGTCCGCGAGGCGAAGCCCGTCGCGCACGTGGGCGCGGAGGATCTCGGCGCTCTGGACCGGGCGCAGCCGATCGTGCGGATTGAGCCCCTTGGGCTGGTTCTCGATGAAGTACTGCGGTCGTTCGAGCTTCCCGACGTCGTGATAGTAGGCGCCCACGCGACCCAGCACGGCGTTCGCTCCGATCGCTTCGCACGCCGCCTCGATCAGGTTCGCCACGTTGATCGAGTGCGCGTACGTCCCCGGCGCCTCGCGCGACAACCGACGCAGGAGGGGCCGATTCATGTCCGCGAGCTCGAGCAGCGATTGATCGGTGGTCCGCCCCGTGAACACCTCGAGCGCCGGGAGCAGCGCGCCCATCGCCACCGCGGTGCAGACCATCGCGTTGCCGAACCCGAACAGCGCCGTCGTCGCGAAATCGGTCCAGTCGTAATGCCCGGTGAGGTTGAGCGCGAAGCCCGCCAGGATGTAGGCACCGGTGATCAGCGCGATCAGCACCCAGCTCTGCGAGCGGGTCCGAACCCCGCGGACGCCGAACGCGGCGGTCACGCCTCCCGCCACGGCCACGAGCGGCGCCGGGAGCCCCGAGAACTCGGGTTGGACGAGCAGGATCCCCGCGGTGATGGCGACGAGCACGAGACCGAGCAGACTGTCGAAGAGCGCCGCGGTCAGAAGACCGGCGAGGGCGACGGGGATGAGCGCCGGCGAGCCGCCGACGTTCGCCACGACCCCGGACACGGCCAGCACGACGAGGACGAGCCCCAGAAGCACCGTGTAGCTCCGCAGGTCCTCGTAGACCTCCTTGCGGAACGTATAGGTCGCGAACACGAGGATCCCGAGGAGGCTCGATACGAGCAGCACCACGCCGAGCGTTCGCCACAGACCCATGACGCCGCCGGCCATGCCCTGCCGGATCAGCTCCGCCTCGTACGCCTCGAGACGTCGGACCTCGAGCTCGCCGACCACCGTGTTCGCGGTCACGATGCGCTCGTCCTTCATGACGAAGCCCGCGGAGCGGGGCACCGCGTTCCTCGCTTGTTCGCGCGCCTGTCGGACGGCTTCGGAATCGCGGACGAGCGTCGGCTCGCCACGTTGCAGGAGCAGCTGGAACAGCCCGACCCCCACCGGCGACAACCGACCCGTGACATCCTCGTGGCGATCGCGGAGGTAATCTTCCATCCGCGTGATCGTGTCGAGCGGACGAACGCTGTCCTCATCCTCCTCGCGGACCACGACATCGGCCGTCGTGACGGTCTGGAGATCGCTCGAGCGGACCACCCCCCTCCGGAGCGGTCCATCGAAGGCGGAGATCAACTCACCGCGTAACCGCTCGCGTCGGCCGGGATTCGCCAGATAGTCGAGCTGCTCGTCGTCGAGGAAGTTGATCTCGAGCGCGGAGGCGACATCGTTGACGGCCCCGCGCACGAGCGCGTCCCGATCTCCGCCCTCGAGCTCGTCGTCGATCGCGCGGCGCTCGGCCGCGGTCGCGGCGGAGTCGAGCCGGGCGAAGAACCCGCGCATCGCCACGATCGAGGAGTCGGCGTCCCGCGGATCGTACTTCAGGATCGTTCGGACGGCCGCCTCCGCCTCGAGCTGCTGAGCGCGGAGCTGTGCCGGGTCCTTGGGCACGTCGAACTCGAACGCGGCCAGGATCGTCTCGTCCGCGACCTCGCCCTCCACGATCCCGTCGAACTCGGGCAGCGATGTACGGGGGAACAGCCAGGGCACGGCGAAGGCGATCAGGAGGACCAGGCTCGCGCGGAACCCGTGGTGGACCCAGATGTCCCGAGCTCCGCCGGCGGGCGGGCGGTGGATCGGACGGAGCGAGTCGCGAAGCTTCAGAAACGGATTCACCGGTCCGACTTCCGATAGGCGCGGATGATCTCCTTGACCAACCGGTGACGGACGACATCGGCTTCGTCGAGGTACACGAACTCGATCCCGTCGACCGCGCTCAGCACGCCTTCGATCTCGATGAGCCCGGAATCGTCGGGCTGCGGAAGATCGATCTGCGTCTTGTCCCCCGTGATGACGGTCTTCGAGTTCAGTCCCAGCCGCGTGAGGAACATTTTCATCTGCGCGGTCGTCGCGTTCTGCGCCTCGTCGAAGATCAGGAACGCGTCGGACAACGTGCGACCGCGCATGTATGCGAGCGGCGCGACTTCGATGACGCGATCCTCGATCGCGCGGCGGACGCGATCGCTCGGCATCATGTCTTCCAGCGCGTCGTACAACGGGCGGAGATAGGGATCGACCTTCTCGCGCATATCGCCGGGGAGAAACCCGAGCGCTTCACCGGCCTCGACGGCGGGACGCGTGAGTATGATCCGGCGGACCCGCTTTCGGTTGAGCGCCTCGACGGCCGCCGCCACCGCCACGTACGTCTTCCCCGTCCCGGCCGGACCGATCCCGACGACGATGTCGTTGTTGCGGATGGCCTCGAGATAGTCGTCCTGACCCGGCGACTTCGGTCGGATCGCGCGCTTGGCCCCGGCCAGGGCCACTTCGGGCTGACGAGAGGCGCGCTCCCCGGTCTCCTCGTCGTATTCCTGATTCGGGTCCTCGCCGAGAAAACGCTCGACATCGACCGCGTCGAAAGGCCGACGCATCCGTGCGAACTGGATCATCCGACGCGCGGCGGGCGAGGCCCGATCCACCTCGGCGGGCGGGCCCGACAGGATGAGCTCATCCCTTCGCAGCACCACGCGGATGTCGCAGTGGCGAGCGAGAGTCGTGAGGTTGGAGTCGTTTACGCCAGCGAGGAGCTGCTGGTCCGCGCCGTCGATCGATAGACGCCGCTCCGTGGGAGCGCGCACGCCGGTCGTTACGGCTCGTTCAGGCTTCGCGCTAATCCGTTCTCTCCCTGTTCCGACTCGTTTCGCCCGCGGGCGTCACTTTTTGACCCATGCCCATCGTACCCACGCACCGGCGCTCGCGTTCGCGTTCCGCCTCGTGGCGCGAACCTCAGGGCTCGACGCGGATGCCGAGCTCGTCCAGCTCGCTCGGTGCCACGACCGAAGGGGACCCCTCGAGCAATCCTCGCGCCGCCGCCGTCTTCGGGAACGCGATCACGTCGCGCATCGACGGCGTCCCCGCCATGACGGCGATCACCCGGTCGAGCCCGACCGCGAACCCTCCGTGCGGAGGAACCCCGTAGCGGAAGGCCTCGAGCAGGAAGCCGAAACGCGCCTCGACTTCGTCCGGTGACAGCCCCGTCGCCTCCAGGATGACACGCTGGACCTCCGGAAGGTGGCACCGGATGCTTCCGCTCGCGAACTCGATTCCGTTGTGCACGATGTCGTACGCATCCGCCGTAACGGACAGAGGATCCTCGCGGATGCGCTCGGGATCGGGGTTCGATGGCATGGTGAACGCGTGCTGCGCCGGGACGGGCAACCCGGTTTCCCGGTCCCGCTCGTACAGCGGGAACTCGTTGATCCACAGCCAGTGTGCCTCGTCCGTGGCGATCGCGTCGAGCTCGCGAGCCGCGGTCCTGCGCAACAGGTCGAGCGCCGGCGACGTCTCGTCATCCTCGCCCGCCACGAAGAAGACCAGGTCGTCGGGCTCGACGCCGAACTCCGTCTCCAGACGAGCGGCGACATCGTCGACCACGACCTTGGCCGGCGGACCCGACCACGCGTCCGAAGATCGCTTGAGCCACAGCGCGCCCTTCGCCCCGGTCTCCCGGGCCAGCGCGTCGTACGCGTCGATGCGCGATCGTGACAACGACGCGCCGCCCTTCACGACCAGGCCGCGCACGCGTCCCCCCGCCGCCTTCGCCCCGTCGAAGATCCCGAACCCGATGCCGGTCACGGCTTCCGTGAAGTCCTGGATCTGCCAAGGGATCCTCAGGTCCGGCTTGTCCGTGCCGAAACGCTCCATGGCCCGCGCGTGCGGGAGACGCTCCCACGGCGTACCGAGCTCCTCTCCCAGACACGCCCGCCACACGTGACGGAACATCGCTTCGGCCGCCTCGAACACGTCCTCCTGCTTCACGAACGCCATCTCGACGTCGATCTGCGTGAACTCGGGCTGACGATCGGCGCGCAGGTCTTCGTCGCGTAGACACTTCGCGATCTGGAAGTAGCGATCGAACCCCGCGCACATGAGAAGCTGCTTGTAGAGCTGCGGCGACTGCGGGAGCGCGAAGAACTGTCCCTTGTGAACCCGGCTCGGGACCAGGTAGTCGCGCGCGCCCTCCGGCGTCTGACGCGTGAGCAGGGGCGTCTCGATCTCGCAGAACCCCTGCTCGGTCAGCGACGCCCGGATCGCGTTCGTCGCCGCGTGGCGCAGCCGCAGGTTGTACTGCATCTCCGGTCGGCGGAGATCCAGGATCCGATGCTGGAGCCGAAGCTCCTCCGACGGCAGGTCTTCCTCGGGCGGCTGATACACGAGGATCGGGAGCGGATCGGACACGGAGATCCGCTCGAGCTCGGTCACGCGCACCTCGATCTCGCCCGTGAGCATGTCCGGGTTCGGCTCGGGGCGTCGCGCGACGACACCCCGAGCTTGCACGACATCCTCGGGGTTGAGCTCGGTCACGAGCGCCAGCGCCTCGGCCGCG
>JAKSCH010000260.1 GCA_022360695.1 Gemmatimonadota bacterium | reverse complement strand
TCGTTGATGCCGCCCACCGCTCGGTGGATGACTTCGACCGCGACCTCATCGGTAGACAGACGCTCGAGACTGTCGGAGAGGGCCTGCACCGATCCGTCGGTGTCGCCCTTGATGACGATGTTGAGTCGCGCTTGCTCGCCCGCCTGCACCCGGTCGAACACATCCTCCAGACGTGTGCCCGTCGCTCGACGACGAATGTCCTTCTCCCGCTCGAGCTGTTGACGGCGCGTGACGATCTCGCGCACGCGCTCGGCCTCGAGCACGACGAGCGAGTCACCGGCCTGCGGGACACCTTCCAGACCGAGCACGCGGACCGGAATCCCCGGGCCCGCGTCTTCCACGTTTCGCCCACGCTCGTCGAGCAACGCTCGGACGCGCCCGGCGTGGAGGCCGACCACGAAGTCGTCGCCGACCTCGAGCGTTCCGCTCTGGATGAGGACCGTGGCCACCGGCCCCATGCCCTTGTCGAGCTGCGCCTCGACGACGGTGCCGCGCGCCGCCCGGTCGGGGTTGGCCCGGAGCTCGAGCAGCTCGGCCTGGAGCAGCACCTTCTCGAGCAGGTCGTCGATGCCGTCGCCCGTCTTCGCCGAGACGTCGGTCGCGAGCACGTCGCCGCCGAATTCCTCGAGAATCACCTCGTGACCGAGCAGCTCCTGCTTGACCTTGAGGACGTTGGCGGCGGGCAGGTCGATCTTGTTGACGGCCACCACGATCGGGACCGAGGCGTTCTTGGCGTGGCTGATCGCTTCGATCGTCTGGGGTATCACAGAGTCGTCCGCGGCGACGACGAGGATCACGATGTCGGTCACGTCGGCTCCGCGGGCACGCATCGCGGTGAACGCCTCGTGACCCGGCGTGTCGAGGAACGTGATCGTGCGACCGTCCGGAAGATCGACGTGATACGCCCCGATATGCTGGGTGATACCGCCCGCTTCTCCGGCGATCACGTTGGCGCTGCGCACCTGGTCGAGCAGCGATGTCTTTCCGTGATCGACGTGGCCCATCACGGTGACGATCGGCGGGCGCGGCTGCTGATCGCCCTCGTCTTCGGCCTCGGGCGTATCGTCGGAGATATCCGCCTCGAACGCCTCCTCGCGGACGGCGACGAAACCCGCCTCTTCGCAGATCAGCTCGATCTGATCGAAGTCGAGTCGCTGGTTGATCGTCACCATCAACCCGAGGTTCTTGAACGCGGAGGTGATGATCGCCTGCGCCGGGACCCCGATGAGATCCGCGAGCTCCGAGACCGTGAGAAACTCGTTGACGCGGACGGTGGTCTTCTCCGCGGCCGCTTTGAGCTCCCGCTCCTCGCGCTCCGCTTCGCGCTGCTGCGCTTGCGCCTCCCGGCGTCGTTTCCGCGGGGACCCGCTGCCCATGGCCGCGAGCGTCTTCTTGACGTTCTGCTGGACCGCGTCTCGATCGACCCGTCGGCGTTTCTTCTTCTCGCCACCGCGCGACTTGCGGCGCCCATCGACCGTGTACCCCTCGGCGCTGATCCGGACCGTGCCACCCGGCGCGGCGGACGCGGTCGGCGCGGCCGGCGCCGGTGGCGGCGCGCCGGCCGGCATGTCGCGGCGAACCGGCTTCGGTCGCCGCTTCGGGGCCGGACGCGAGGGAGCCTCGGGTGCCGGTGCCGTCGCAGCCGGCTCGTCGACCGCGGTCGGCGCCTCCGCCGGTTCCTCCGCAGGCTCGACGACCGTCTCTTCCTCGGGCTCCGCCGGCTCCGGGGCGGCCTCGATCTCCTCCGGGACCTCGTCGGCCGGCTCGTCGGGCGCCTCGGGGGCTTCCTCGTCGGCCGCCGCGAGGTCTTCCGTCGGCGGCTCCTCCTCCGCGGCCTCCTCCGTCGGCGGCTCCTCGGTCGCGGTGTCGGCTCCGTTCTCGGCGATCTTGGGCGGGCTCGCGCGACGACGACGGCGACGGCGCGCGGGCGCGCCGGAGCCTCCGCCGGCGGCCGGCTCGCCTCGGCGCTCGCGCTCGAGCCGCGCATGGAGACGCGCCACGTGCGAGGGCTCGACCGTCGACATGTGGCTCCGGACGAGGATGTCCATCTCACGTAGCATCTGGATGAGCTGGCTCGTCTCGAGACCGAGCTCTTCCGCCACTTCGTAGACTCGCATCTTCGTCAAGGCACCTGCCTCCGAATCTCTTCCAACACGCGGTCCGCCAGAGACCGATCCGTGATCCCCGCCACCGCCACTTCCGTCCGACCCAGCGCTCCCCCGAGCGTCGCGCGGGTTCCCACGCGCACACGCGCCGCGTCCCGCGCCTCCGGCACGAGCCGCTCGACCGCGCGTTCCGACGCATCGGACGCGACCAGCACCGCGGCGAGCCGTCCGCGGCGAGCCGCGGCCGAAACGGCTCGGGCCCCGATGACGACGCTCCCCGCTCGGCGAGCGAGCCCCAGCATCCCTAGCGCCCCGGCTTCCCGTGTCCTCGCCGCTATCCCGCCTCCGCCTCCGACGCCGTGGCTGCCTCGGCGGCCTCCGACGTCTCGTCATCGTCATCGTCCGCGGGCGTCGGGTCGGCTTCGACCGGTTCCTGGCCCTCGTCGCCCACCGCCGTTTCGGCTTCTGCATCGACCGCCGCCGCTTCGGCTTCCGCGTCGACTGCCGCCGCGTCCGCTTCGCTCGGCGACGCCCCGTCGCCCTCCGTCCCCGCGGCGGGGGCCTCCGCCTCCGGCGCGGACTCTTCGACGACCGTAAGCTCGTCGATCAGCGCTTCGAGCACGTCGGCTTCCTCGGGGCCGATACCGGGCACCTGCAAGAAGTCGTTCCGGTCCATGTCGAGGACGCCGTAGAACGAGCTGATCCCGGCCGCCTCGAGCGCCGCGAGCGTGGCCGGCGCGATCCCCTCGAGCTCCGAGAGCGGGAAGTCCGACATCTCGTACTCGTCGCCACGCGCGAACAGCCCGGACTGCCCGCCGCGCTCCATCCAGTCCCGGCTCGAGTAGAGGTCGATCTGCCACCCGATGAGCTGCGAGGCCAAGCGGACGTTCTGACCGTTGCGTCCGATCGCCAGCGACAGTTGATCCTCATCGACGATCGCGGTGATCACGTGATTCGCCTGATCCGAGATCACCTTGGCCACCCGAGCCGGGGCCAACGCCCGCCGGGCGAACACCTCCGGATCGGGGTGCCACGGCACGATGTCGATCCGCTCCCCGCTCAGCTCCGAGACCACGGCCTGGACGCGAGAGCCCTTGAGACCCACGCACGCGCCCACCGGATCGACCGACTCGTCCCGCGAGGACACGGCGATCTTGGTCCGGCCACCCGCCTCACGAACGATCTCCTTGATCTCGACGATCCCTTGATAGATCTCCGGGACCTCGAGCCCGAACAGCGATGCGACGAACTGCGGGTCGGCCCGCGACAGGATCAGACGCGGGCCACGCGGCGTCTCCTCGAGCAGCTTGAGCACGGCCCGGATCGGCTCGCCCTGGCGAAACCGCTCGCGAGGGTTCTGCTCGCGCCACGGTACGATCGCTTCCGCCTCGCGGGCCCGGTTGAGCATCACCACGAGCTTGCCCCGCTCGCTCGCCTGGACCTCGCCGGACACGAGGTCGCCGACCCGATCGTTGAACTCTTCTCGAATCCGGTCGCGCTCGCCCTCGCGCACCCGCTGGATGATCCGCTGTTTCGCGGCCATCACGGCGCTGCGCCCGAAGTCCTTGAACGAGACCGGGATCTCCATGAGATCCCCCACCTGAAAATCGGGATCGTCCCAACGTGCCTGCTCGAGCGTGACCTCGCGCGCCTCGTCCTCGACGGTCTCGACCACTTCCTTGAGCACCGTGATCGAGATGTCTCCGTCGTCGTGAACCTCGATCTCGGCCTCGACCGGCCCGCCGAAACGGCGTGCCAACGCGGCGTGGATGCCCTCGCGGATGAGCTCGTGTAACTCGCTCTCCGTCAACGACTTGTTCGCCGCCATCATCCGAAACGCTTCAACGACCGGAATCTGATCGCTCATCGCTTACACTCTATATTTGGGCGCCGCTTCAGGGTGGGTCCCATTCGTAGACCAACCGTGCCGCGGCGACCGACTCCAACGGGATCTCCACCCGATCCCCCTCGGTCTCCAAGACGAGCGCGTCGCGGGCCTCCTCGGCCAGACCGAGGAGCCGACCTTCGAGCTGCTTCGCGCGACCCGCGAGCGGCCCGTAGCCCCGGACGCGCACGCGCTCGCCGGCGAACCGCTCGAAATCGCGAGGCCGAACCAGCGGCCGCTCGACGCCGGGAGACGAGACCTCGATCCCCCATTCGCTCGTTCCGTCTTCCTCATCCTCCAAGATCTGTCGCAGACTTCGCGACACCGCCGCGCAGTCGTCCACCGTAACCGGCGGTCGATCCTTCCCTTGACCGCCGTGGTCGATGCGGATTCGAAGCAACGGTCGGTTCTTCCCGCCCGCTCGATCCAACGTCACGATCTCGAAGCCCATGGCCTCGATCGCCCGTTCGATCCGCGTCGAATCCAACCGACACACCCTCCGAGACGCCGCGTGGCGCGTCTTAGTCGCAACAAAAAAGTGGGGCCGGTACAGCTTCCCCACTTCAAGTGAAACCGATCGCCCGGGGGCCCTTCGCCGGACGACTATGAACCTCGGCCGCTCAACATACGCGTCGCCTCAGGGCGCTGCAACCGAGCCCGGCGTCGGCGAATTACGGGGCGCGAAGCCCCAAAAACGCGGCCATGCGACCCGCGGATCCACCGCTCCCACGGTGGGAATGCAGCGATTCGAGACCACACGACGTGCACAGCCGGGACACCGTGATGTCGGCTCGCCGCACCCCGTGCTCGAGCGCCTGCCGGACCAACAGGCCACGCAGATCGACGAGCGCACGCTCCCCCTCCACGCCGAGCGCGTCCAGCACCGGACGGTCCACCTCGTAGCATGCCCCGCAGATGGCCGGGCCGAGGTGAACGAGGATCTCATCGTCCCGCCGTCGTCGCATCCGCCGGAGCGCGCCCGCCAGGATCTCCGATGCGACGCCGCGCCACCCCGCGTGTACCAATCCCACGGCATCGTTCGATCGGTCCCAGAGGTAGGCCGGTACGCAATCGGCCGCGGTGGACACCAGAAGCCCCCCGGGTCCCGTCGCGATCTGACCGTCCAGACGTCCGGTCAGCTCGACCACGACGCGGTCTCCTCCGCCGACCGGCATCGTCTCCGCGACATCCGATCCATGCACTTGGAGGGGGACGGAGACACGGGTGAACCCGAGCGTCTCCGCGAGCCCCCCGTACCGATCGAGCACGCGCTCGGACGCGGCGCCCGAGACTCCGAAATCCCCCGCCCGCTCTGTCGTGATCCCACACGCCAATCGGGGATCCTTCGCCTCCCACGCCGCGAGACGCAGCACGTCCCCCGCGCGCTCCTCCCCGACGGTGAGCCCGTCGATCGAGGACGCCCCGATCGGGCGCTCGAGGTCGTGGGTCCCGATCACGAGGCGTCCGCCTCCGACGGTCGATCCACGCGCTCGATGTTCGCGCCCAGCGCGGTCAAGCGCTCGTCGATCCGCTCGTAGCCGCGCTCGATCTGTCGGATGTTGTAAATCCGGCTCTCTCCCTCGGCCGCGAGCGCCGCGATGAGCATGGCCATCCCGGCTCGGATGTCCGGGCTTTCGAGTCGCGCCCCCCGTAGACGCGCCGGGCCGACGACGACGGCCCGGTGCGGATCGCAGAGGACGATCCGCGCCCCCATCGCCACGACTTTGTCGACGAAGAACATCCGCGACTCGAACATCTTCTCGTGGATGAGCACCGTCCCGCGACACTGCGTCGCGGCGACGAGCGCGATGCTCGTGAGGTCCGCCGGGAACGCCGGCCAGGGACCGTCGTCCACCTTCGGGATCTGGTCCCCCGCATCGGGCCGGATCTCCAACTCGCCGTCCCCGAGCACGACGAGCTCGTCATCGCGCCATTCGAACTCGACGCCGAGCCGTTGGAACCCGACGCGCAACGGGTCGAAGTGTTCTTTCGGCACATCGGCGATCCTCAGGTTGGAGCCGGTCGCCGCGGCCAAGCCGATGACGCTCCCGATCTCGATGTGATCGGCACCGAGCCGAAACGCGCCCCCACCGAGCGCGTCGACCCCCTCGATCGTGAGGCGGTGCGTGCCGATCCCGTCGATGCGAGCGCCGAGGCGTCGAAGCAGGTGACACAAGTCCTGGACGTGCGGCTCGCTCGCCGCGTTGCGAAGCTCGGTCGTGCCGCTCGCCGTGACGGCCGCGAGGATCGCGTTTTCCGTCCCCGTCACGGAGGGCTCGTCGAGAAAGATCGACGTACCCTCGAGCTTGGACGCGCGCAGGAGGTAGCTGGCGCCCACGTCGACGCGGGCTCCGAGCGCGTTCAACGCGAGCAGGTGCGTATCGAGGCGACGTCGTCCGATGAAGTCGCCGCCCGGCTCCGTCAACTCGAACCGACCCGTGCGCGCGAGCATGGGTCCGGCCAACAGGACGGATCCGCGGATCCGCCCCGCCAGCTCGGGGTCGAGCTTCGCCGTCTCGTCGACGGCGGCCGCGTTGAGCTCGAGCGAGTTCGGATCCGTCCACTCGGTCGACACGCCCAGACTTCGCAAAATCTCGAGGAGCGTCTCGACGTCTTGGATTCGGGGGACGTTCTCGAGTCGTACCGTCTCCGACGTGAGCAGCGAAGCGGCGAGGATCGGCAGCGCCGCGTTCTTGTTTCCGAGCGGAGTGAACGTCCCGCTCAGCGGTGTGCCGCCCTCGATTCGTAGGTGCGTCATCGTCCTCGTCGTCCTCCTCCGGCCCGTCGTGAGCCGCGCCGTTCCCACGCGCGCCGGTCGGGGGCCCGGCCCTTGGGCGCAGCGCCGGAAAGTAGTCGGCGCGTGGGACGGGTCAAACGCTGTTGAGCCCCCTCCAGGGCCCGCCTATACTCCACCGCCGGCCGAAGCGGTGTCGCCGCGTATCGAGCGACCGCGGGGGCCCGCTGGAGGAGACGCGTGAATACGTACGAGACGATGATCGTGATCGGGATGGGGCTCTGGATCGTCATCGCCCTCGCGATCCTGGTGAGCATCCTCTACGCGATCGGGCTGCTCCGCCGCGCCCGAGAGCCCCTGGGTCGGGTCTCCGGAGCGGTGGGCGACTTGAACCAGCGTCTCCGGCCCGTGCTCGCGAACGTCGAGCAGGCGAGCGAGCAAGCCGGTCGGATCGCGGCGCGCATCAAGGACGACGCCGACGACGTGAGCACGGCGCTCCGCCACGCGACCGAGTCGACGGGTCGCATGGTCGACCTGGTCGAGGATCGCGTCTCCGAGGTCGCGGCGCTGCTCGAGGTCGTACAGGAGGAGGCGGAGGAGACCTTTCTGTCGACCGCCTCGTTGCTACGCAGCTTCCGTCGCTCGAAGAAGAAGACATCGCGCGCGCGGCGGATCACCCGCGCGATCGCGAGCCGCCGCTAACGCTGGCAGACCCCGACGAACCGGGCGGTTCGTCAGGCGGGCCGCAGCCCGGCGTACGCGACGAGCACCTTCTTCCGCCCCACCTCGTCGAAATCGATCTCCGCCTTCGCCTCGCGACCGAGCCCCTGCACGTCGAGCACTTCGCCGACCCCGAAGCGTGGGTGGATGATGCGAACGCCCGGCACGAGCTCGAGCGGGAGCTGCGAGTCCTCGTAGTCGTATCGGAGCTCTCCGTCGTCCCGCGGTGAGGGCTTGGACGATTCGCGGTGCCACGAGAACGACGATCCGCCGGGGGCGGCCGCGGTCGCGCCGCGGTCGGCACGCTCGGGTCGACGCTCGCTCGGAGCGGGGCGCCTGCGCGCCGGATCGCGCCAGCCCCCGCTCGCCGGAGGACGGAACCCTTCGGCCAGTCGGGTCACGATGTACTCGCTCGGCAGCTCGTCGAGAAAGCTCGACGGTGCGGAGCGGCTCTCCATCCCGGCGCGCCAGCGCTGGTCGGCGTACGACAACGTCAAGGCGTCCATCGCCCGGGTGACGCCGACGTAGAACAGACGCCGCTCCTCCTCGAGCCCGTCGTCGCTCTCGATGGCGCGGGACAGCGGGAACAGCCCCTCCTCCAGCCCCGCGAGAAAGACGACCGGGAACTCGAGGCCCTTGGCGTTATGGAGCGTCATCAACGTGACGGCGTCGCCGTCGAAGTCGGCCTCATCCAGATCCGAACGCAGCGCCACCGTCTGCAAGTAGAGCTCGAGCTCGGACGCCTCTTCGGCCGCGTCGTCGACGTCGTCGCGATCGAAGACCGCGGCGGTCGCGAGCAGCTCGCTCACGTTCTCGAGTCGGTCCGCGCCATCCTCCTCGTCGGCGAGCGCCGTCGCGAGACCGAAGGTCGCGATGCAGCGCTCCACCGCCTCCTTCGCGGTCGACCGCGGAAGCGCCTCACGCAACCCGGCCGACCCCTCGCCGAACTCCCGGAGCCCCCGCGCCGCCGCCTTCGAGATCCCGTCGATCTCGGTCGCGCGCCCGGCCGCGGCGAGCAGCGACTCGGAGTGATCCTCGGCCGCGGCCTGGAGGCGCTCGAGGCTCTTCGCGCCGACCCCGCGACGAGGCCACCCGATCGCCCGTTGAAACGCGGCGTCGTCGGCGGGGTTTACCGCGAGTCGCAAATATGCCAGGACATCCTTGATCTCCCGCCGATCGTAGAACGGCACCCCACCGACGATCCGATATGGTATGGCGGCCCGTCGGAACGCCTCCTCGAACGCGCGCGATTGCGCGTTCGTGCGATACAGGACGGCGAAGTCGTCGAGGGCGCGGCCTCCGCGCCGGCGTTCGATCTCGCTCGCGACACTGCTCGCCTCCTGGCGCTCGTCGCCGCAGCGAACCACCTGGATGGGATCGCCGGTCTCTCGCTGTGCGCGCAGCCGCTTCGGCTTCCGCGCCACGTTGCACGCGATCACGGCGTTGGCCACCTCGAGGATCGACCCCGTGGAGCGGTAGTTCCGCTCGAGCCGCACGACGTGGGCGCCGGGGAAGTCCCGCTCGAAGTCGAGGATGTTGTTGATGTCGGCGCCTCTCCAGCCGTACACGGCCTGATCGTCATCCCCGACGACGCAGAGGTTGCGGTGCTGTCGGGCGAGCGCGCGCACCATCCGGTACTGCGCGTGGTTCGTGTCCTGATACTCGTCCACCAGGACGTGCGCGAACCGCGAGGCGTACCGCTCGCCGACGTCACCCTCGAGCAGCCGCACCGACTCGAAGAGCAGGTCGTCGAAGTCGTACGCGTTGCGTCGCACGAGGATGTCCTGGTAGGCGGGGTAGACATCCTCCACTACGCCCGCGAGCAGATCGAACTCCGCGCCGGAATACTCGGACGGAGCGACGAGCTCGTTCTTCGCGGTCGAGATCCGGGTTCGGACGGCTCGTGGCGACCAGCGCTTCGGGTCGTAGCCGCGGGCATCCATCGCATCCTTGAGCGCCCGGATCGAGTCGTCCTCGTCGTAGATCGTGAACGCGCGGTCGCGCGTCGTGTGGGGCGCCTCTCGCCGAAGAAACCGCGCGGCGATCGAATGGAACGTCCCGATCCAGAGCCCGCGCGTCGAGGCGTCGATCATCCCCTCGATCCGCTCCCGCATCTCGCCGGCCGCCTTGTTCGTGAACGTCACGGCGAGGATTCGATCCCGTTCGAGCCCGCGCTCGATCAACCGCGCCACGCGGGCCGTAAGCACGCGCGTCTTCCCCGAGCCGGCCCCCGCGAGGACGAGAAGGGGGCCTTCCGGATACTCGACGGCCTCCAGTTGCTCGGGGTTGAGCGAGGGCGCGATCACGCCCGACGACGCTCGCGGACACGGGGCAGCTCGAGCCGGAAGCTGGCGCCGCCCGGCTTGTCCTCGAGATGGATCGCGCCGTCGTGCATGTCTTCGATGATCCGTCGCGTGAGCGAGAGCCCTACCCCCCAGCCACGCTCCTTGGTGGTCACGCCGATGTCGAAGACCTTGTCACGGATCTGCGCGGGGACGCCCGGCCCCGTATCGCGCACCCGGAAGACGGACCGACGACCGTTCGGACCGAGGTGCGAGATGACGATTCGGCCGCCATCGGGCGAAAGCGCGTCCATGGCGTTCTTGATGAGGTTCTCGAACGCCCATTCGAGCAGGGTCGCGTTCCCGAGCACCTTGGGTGCGGCCGGCTCGATCTTCACGTCGATGTCGATCTTGCCGGCCGCGCTCAGCGAGGGGAGACGCGCCTCGAAGTAACGCCTCAGCTGTTCGACGGTGACCGCGATCGACACCGGCTCCAGCTTCGTCTTCCGTCCGATGAGCTCGAAGCGCCTCGAGACCTTTTGGAGTCTACGCACGTCCGCCGCCATCTCATCGATCAGATCGGGCTCGCCGGGGACCTCGCTCTCGGGCGGCTGCTTGGTCTCGAGCACCTCCAGCCAACCGACCAGCGAGCTGAGCGGCGTTCCCATCTGGTGCGCCGATTCGCGCGCCATCGCCGACCAGATCCGCTCCCGCTCGCTGCGAAACGACGTGAGGATCAACCACGCGCCTCCGCCGACGACCACGATCAGCGAACCGATCTGTAGATACGGGATCCAGCCGAGGCGCTGGAGCGTTTGCGGCTCGCCGAAGTGGATCTGAGATCCCTCGATGTCGAAGTGCGCGCGCTCCTCGTCCAGCGCCGCCGCGTACGCGCGGATCGCCTCCAGGTTCTCCGTCCCATCCGGGTTCTGGGCGATATCGTCCGGGAGAAAGCTCCAGTTCTGGGGGTTCCCGAGCGTGTCGGTGATCACGACGGGGATCTGAAGCCGGCTGATCTCTCCGAGCAGCTCGGCGGCCGCGTCCCACCAGATCTCGTCTCGCTCCTCGAGCGATCGCGCGTCGGAGGCCGCGACGCTGAGCGCGTACAGGTTCGCGATCACCTCCGCATCGCGACGCATCTCGTCGGCCTGTTGCTGCGTGAACACCAGGAAGGAGACCAGGACGCCGGCGAACAACGCGCCGACCCCGAGCGCGGCCGCGCGGCGGCTGATGCTAGAAGGGCCCACGCGAGCTCCCGACGCGTGGCGCGGGTCGCGACCTCACGCGATCGGCTCGAGTCGTTCGAACCCGAGGTACGGGTGGAGGATCTCCGGCAAGACGACGCCCTCGCCGTCCCGATATCCGTTCTCCAGAAGCACGACGAGCAACCGCGCGAGCGCGAGCGCCGATCCGTTCAAGGTGTGGACGAAGAGGGGGCTTTCGCCCGCCGCGGGCCGAAACCGCATGTTGGCGCGCCGCGCTTGAAAATCGGTGTACGACGAGCAGCTCGACACCTCGAGCCACTTCTCGACGCCCGGCGCCCAGATCTCGAGGTCGTAGGTGATCGCGTTCGCGAACCCCAGGTCGCCCAAGGGCTGCAGGATCCGTCGATGGGGGATCTCGAGCAGCTCCAGCACGCGCTCGGCGTGGCGGGTCAGGAGCTCGAGTTCCTCGACCGAGTCTTCCGGCCGGCACATTCGCACCAGCTCGACCTTCTCGAACTGGTGGACGCGGAGGAGACCGCGCGTATCGCGACCCGCCGCCCCGGCCTCGCGTCGGAAACAGGGCGTGTACGCCACGTACGCCAGCGGCAGGTCCGCCGCATCGAGCATCTCGTCCCGGTGGAGGTTCGTCACCGGGACCTCGGCCGTCGGAACCAGAAACAGGTCATCGGGCTCCGTCCGATACATGTCGTCTTCGAACTTGGGCAGCTGCCCCGTACCGATCATCGATTCGCGCGATACCACGAACGGTGGCGCCACCTCCAGGTACCCGTGCTCGCGTACGTGGAGATCGAGCATGAACTGGACGAGCGCGCGGCTCAGCCGCGCGCCGCCACCCACGAGCAGCGGAAAGCCGGCCCCGGTCAGCTTGGCGCCGCGCTCCAGGTCGAGAAACGGGGGGGGGCCTCCGGGATACCCCGCCGCCATCCCATCGACGTAGCCGTGCGTGGCGCCGATCTCCCAATGCGGGGGCACGCGATCCGCGCGCGGCGTCCCCCACTCCGCGATGGTGGGGCCTTCGCCTTCTTCCCCGGGAGGGACACGATCATCGGGGATGTTCGGAAGTCGGTGGAGGTCTTCGTCGATCGCCGCCTCGACGGTCGCGAGACGCCCATCGAGCGCCTTGATCTTCGCCGCGACGACCCCCATGGCCTCGATCTGGGCGCTGGCGTCCTCCCCCTTCGATTTCGCCGCCCCGATCGCCTTCGACGCGGCGTTTCGCTCGGCCTTCAGGGTTTCGACCTCGCCGATCAGCCGACGACGCTCCTCGTCCGCCTCGACGATCCGTCGGACCGATGCGCGCGCCGTCTCATCGCCCCGTCGCTCCATCGCATCGAGGACCCCATCCGGATCCTCGCGAAGACGTCGGAGATCGAGCATGGATCCGCCCTTCAGAGATCGCCGTGCGTGCCGGGCTCGAGGACCGTGTCGCCGCAGTTCGGGTTCCCGATGATGTGGAAGGTGAGCGTCCGCTCGGTCAGGTCGACATCCAGGATCTCGATCTTCGCGAACACGCTGCACGCGACGACCTGCGATGGATCGATCCGGCTCCGCACGATGAACACGTCGCCGGGGGTCGCCGCGAGCGGCGTCGTGAGCGTGTACCCCTCGGTCGGCGCCTCGAGGACGCCATCGAAGGTCTCCTGCGACCGGATCAGTCCCGAGTCCGTCGTGCTGTCCGTCGCGGCGGCGAACGGGACGAGCTCGGACGCGCCGTCGCGGATCTGAAACAGGAAATCCCAAGCGCTCGATTGGTCGACGCGGACGGCCTGCTCGCGGATGATGTCGTAGGCCGCCGGGTCCTGGAGGCGACTCGTCGAGAAGTCGAAGAGCGTCGCTTCGAGCGGCACGCTCGGCACGTCACCGAGAAACTCGGCGAACGGATCGTCGCAGGCGATCGCGAGGGCGGCCGCCGCACCGAGGGCGACCGCGACGAGAGGCGTTCTGAAACGCGGTGTACGCATGATGAAAACTGGCGCTCGGGTTCCGTGGGAGCAAGAAAATCCGCGCATGGCGGCGCGCGTAACGAACCCCTACCCGGGGCGCGGGCGTGGGTGCCGTCGCGTCGGCCGGGACCGGCGTTGGCAGCGTGGCGCGCGGTCGAGACCCGGGGTAGCTTGCCCGCGTCGTTGTCGGCTCGCGACGGGTGGCCCGGGACTCCGACCCCCGGACCGGCTGGAGGACGGGAGGGAGCCATGACCACGCACCTCAACGCCTACGCCGCGATTCTCGCGGGCGGTATCGGGAGTCGGTTCTGGCCCGCGTCGACCCCCGCCCGTCCGAAGCAGCTGCTGCCGCTGGCGGGTCCCGAGCCGCTGATCGACGAGACGCTGGATCGCGCGATCGCGCTCGTCGGCGCCGATCGGGTCCGTGTCGTGGCCTCGGCGCCCTTCGTCGAGCTGATGCGGGGCGCGATGACGCCGCGCGGCGTTCCGGCGTTGGCCGAGCCGATGGCGCGCGGCACCGGCCCGGCGCTCGCCTGGGCCGCGCACGCGATCGAGCGCGAGACGCCCGGCGCGGTCATGATCTCGATGCACTCGGATCACCGGATCGTTCCGTTCGACGGCCTGCGCGAGACGCTCGCCGAAGCGATCGAGCGAGCGGCCGAGGGCTACCTGTGCTGCATCGGCGTGCGACCCGATCGTCCGGAGACCGGATACGGGTACGTGGAGCTCGGGGAGCCGGTCGGAGAGGGCTCCTACACGGTCCAGCGCTTCGTGGAGAAACCCGACCACGAGACCGCGGTGCGCTATCGGAAATCCGGGGCCCACCTCTGGAATACCGGCATCTTCATCTGGCGCG
>JAKSCH010000304.1 GCA_022360695.1 Gemmatimonadota bacterium | reverse complement strand
GACGGGCTCCGGCAAGTCGACGACGCTCGCGGCGCTCATCGACCACATCAATACGACTCGACACGACCACATTATCACGATCGAGGATCCGATGGAGTTCGTGCATGAGAACAAGAGCTGTCTCATCAACCAGCGTGAGGTCGGCGTCCACACCGCAGGCTTCAAGGTCGCCCTCCGCGCGGCGTTGCGTGAGGACCCCGACATCGTGCTCGTCGGCGAGCTTCGCGATCTGGAAACAGTAGAGATCGCGCTCGAGACGGCCGAGACCGGTCACCTCGTGTTCGGCACGCTGCACACGAACACGGCCGTCGGGACGGTGAGCCGACTCATCGATCAGTTCCCCGCCGGGCAGCAAGCGCAGATCCGGACGATGCTCGCCGACACGCTCCAAGCGGTGATCTCGCAGACCCTGTGTCGGAAGACCAAGGGCGGGCGCGTGGCCGCGCTCGAGATCCTCGTCGTCACCAACGCGGTCGCGAACTTGATCCGCGAGGACAAGACGCATCAGATCTCTTCTTCGATGCAGACGGGCGCCGCGCAGGGGATGAAGACCTTGAACGACGCGCTGCTCGACCTCGTGAAACGGAAAGTCGTGGAGCCACGAGAGGCGTACTGGAACGCGGTCGACAAGCCGGAGTTCTTCAGTCTCCTCTCGCGCAACGGGATCGAGCTCGACGGGATCGCGGTCGCGACCGCCTCCTGATCCCGAGACAAGCGCGTGGCGTCCCGCGACGCGTGAGGGCGACCGCCCTCGCTGACGCACCTACGAGCGTGGCTATAGCCGCTGTCAAAGCGGATGCCGGGCGATACCTTCGTGCCGACCGCACGTTGGTACACCACGCACCGCGAGAGCCACGATGGAACGTCGTTCGCAGCTCCGTTCTCTTCGCTCGTCCGCACGCTCGGGCGTCACCTTCGGCGCGACGCTCGGCGTCCTGCTCGGGCTCGCGACCAGCTCGCTGACGGGGCAGGAAGAGGCCGCCGACGAGGACGCCACCGAGCTGAGCTCGAGCCTGCTTTCGGGCATCCGCTGGCGCAGCATCGGCCCCGCCGTAGCGTCGGGTCGGATCGCGGACATCGCGATCGACCCCACCGATCGGAGCATCTGGTACGTGGCCGCTTCGTCGGGCGGCGTGTGGAAGACGGAAAACGCCGGCACGACGTGGGACCCGATCTTCGACGACTACGGCTCGTACTCGATCGGCGCGATCGCGCTCGATCCGAACGATCATCTCACGCTTTGGGTCGGTACCGGCGAGAACAACGGTCAACGCTCGGTCGGCTACGGAGACGGCGTATACAAGTCGATCGATGGGGGCCGCCGGTTCGAGAAGATGGGCCTCGACGCGTCCGAGCACATCGGGATGATCGCGATCCACCCCGATCACTCCAACGTGGTCTACGTGGCGGCGCAGGGTCCGCTGTGGGCGTCCGGTGGTGATCGCGGTCTCTATCGTACCACGGATGGCGGTGAGAACTGGGATCGGGTGCTCGAGATCGACGAGCACACCGGTGTGAACGAGGTCTACTTCGACCCGCGAAACCCGGATGTGATGTACGCCACCACGTGGCAGCGTCGTCGACACCAATGGACGATGATCGATGGCGGTCCCGGCTCGGGCATCTACAAGTCGACCGACGGCGGGGATAGCTGGCGCGAGATCAATCGCGGGCTACCCAGCGGCGACAAAGGACGGATCGGACTGGCCATCTCCCCGATCCGGCCCGATGTGCTGTACGCGATCGTGGAAGCGAGCGGCGATGAGGGAGGGACGTTTCGCTCGGAGAACATGGGCGAGAACTGGAGCCGTACGTCCCGCTACCAGTCGACCGCGCCCATGTACTACCACGAGCTGTATGCGGACCCGCACCGGTTCGACCGCATCTACTCGCTCGACACGTTCGTCGAGATGTCCGACGACGGCGGGGAGACGTGGGAGCGACTCCCGACGCGCAACGTTCACGTAGACCACCACGCGATCGCGTTCGACCCGGACGACCCCGAGCACCTGATCCTGGGCAACGACGGCGGGCTGTACGAGACGTTCGACTTCGGAGAGAACTGGCACTTCTTCGGGAATCTGCCGCTGACACAGTTCTACAAGGTCGCGACCTCGAACGACGAGCCGTTCTACTACGTCTACGGCGGTACGCAGGACAACAACACGCTCGGCGGACCGTCGCAGACGTTGGACAACGCGGGGATCCGGAACTCGGACTGGTACGTCACGCTCGGGGGCGACGGGTTCGACCCCGTGGTGGATCCCGAGAACCCAGACATCATCTACTCGCAGCTCCAACACGGCGTGCTCTCCCGTTTCGACCGCGGCACGAAGGAGCGGCTCGACATCCAGCCGCAGGAGAGCGCCGACGGTCCCCCGCTCCGGTGGTACTGGGATGCGGGTCTGCACATGTCGCCGCACGACAACCATCGACTCTACTTCGGGGCGCAGATCCTGTTTCAATCCGATGACCAAGGATCGACGTGGCGCGCGATCTCGGGTGACCTCAGCCGCGACATCGACCGCAACCAGCTCGAGGTGATGGGCCGGGTGTGGAGCGTCGACGCGGTCGGCAAGAACCGATCGACATCGGTCTTCGGTCACATCGTGGCCGTCTCGGAGTCGCCGCTGGTCGAAGGACTCCTCTATGTCGGCACCGATGATGGGCTCGTGCAGGTCACGGAGGACGGTGGAGGGAGTTGGCGCGCCGTCGAGTCCTTCCCGGGCGTCCCCGACACCAGCTTCGTCCACGACGTCGAGGCCTCGCTCCACGATGCGAACACCGTGTTCGCCGTCATCAACAACTTCAAGCGTGGCGACTTTCGCCCCTACGTCATGAAGTCGACGGATCGCGGCGTGACCTGGACATCGATATCCGGGGACCTCCCCGAGAACGGACCGGTCTTCAGCATCGTACAGGACCACGTGGAGCCGGACCTGTTGTTCGTCGGGACGGAATTCTCCGCCTTCGCTTCGGTGAACGGCGGACAGTCATGGATCGAGATGGGGCGTGGACTACCGACGATCGCCGTCCGCGAGCTCGAGATTCAGCGCCGCGAGGGGGATCTGGTCGCGGCGACGTTCGGTCGCAGCTTCTACGTCATCGACGACTACACGCCGCTGCGCGAGCTCGCCGCTCGCTCGGACGAGATCCTCGCCGCGGACGGACACATCTTCCCCATCGAGGATGGAGAGATGTTCGTACGGTGGAGTCCCGGCGGTCGAAACGGCTCGGACTTCTACGTGGCCGACAACCCGGAGTTCGGCGTCACGTTCACGTACTACGTGTCCGAGACCCTGCGGACCCGCGAGGCCACCCGCCGTCGAGAAGAACGACAGGCCGCCGAGCGTGGCGAAGACACACCGTACCCCTCGTGGGACGAGCTCGAGGCGGAGGATCGCGAGGAGGAGCCGGAAGTCTTCCTCACGATCCGCGATGCCGACGGCGAGATCGTCAACACCGTGGACGGGTCGACGTCTCGCGGCGTGCACCGAGCGACGTGGAACTACCGCTACCCGAGCTACAACCCGGTGACCGCGGGGGGCGGCGGCGGATTCGGGGGCTTCGGTGGCGGCGGCGGGCCGATGGCCCTGCCCGGGAGCTACACGGTCTCGCTCTCGCAACGCGTGGACGGGGTCGTCTCCGAGCTCGCCGGCCCCGAGTCGTTCGAGGTCGTGCCGATGGGACGGCCGGCGATCCCGGCGCAGGACCGATCGGCGGTGCTCGCGTTCCAGCGCGAGACGGGCGCGCTGCTCAGGGCGGTCACGGGGACCCAGCGGGCCGCGGCGGCCGGCATGCAGAGGATTCGAGCCATGAAGCGCGCGATCGACGCGTGGCCCGCGACCGGAGAATCGCTCCGAGCGGACGTGCGTGCGATGGAGCTCCGGCTGCTCGATCTCCAGGAGGGCCTGAACGGCTCGCGCACCCGGGCGTCGCGCGCGGAGCCCGAGATGCCCGGCATCGTCTCCCGCGTGAACCAGGTAGTTCGCGGTCACTGGAACGGTCTGCACGGACCGACCGAGACGCACCGCGAACAATACCGGATCGCGAACGAAGCGTTCAGCGCCCTCTATCCAGGCATGCGGCAGCTGATCGAGACGGATCTTCCGGCGCTCGAGGCGCGTCTCGAGGCGAGCGGCGCCCCGTGGACGATGGGTCGGGCGCTCCCGGACTGGCCTCCTCGTTGACCCCCCGGGTCGGGTTTCGCCAGCCGCTGTGAACGCGACCTTGACCAGCGAGATGTTGCGGGGGCTCGGGCTCCCGCTGGCGACGACGGCGCTCGTCCGGGCGCGGATCGTCGCCAGCTTCGCCGTCGCGCTCGCCACGATCGGGTGCGAGCCGACGACACGCCCGACCTCCGTCGTCGTGCGGGACAGCTCGGGCATCGAGATCGTCGACAACCCCGTGGAGCCACCCGCCAGGTGGCGCCTCGGCGCGGAACCCGTGTTCGACATCGGTCGCGCCGACGGAGATCCAGACTACCTCTTCTCGGATATCGGCGGCGCGGTCATCACCGCGGCCGGCGAAGTAGCGGTCGGCGATCGCGGCGCGAATCGCATTCGCTACTACGGCGGCGACGGAAGGTACCTGAGGTCGGTCGGTGGTGAAGGAGACGGCCCGGGCGAGTTCAGGTGGCTCGCGACCCTCTGGCGTCGAGGCGACACGCTCGTGGCCTTCGATGCGCGGCTGTCGCGGTTGAGCTGGTTCGACGCAGGAGGGACGTACGTCCGATCGAGTCCCCCCGATGGTCCTCATTTCGGGTTCCTCTCCGATGGAACCCTGCTGAGCCCCGGAATCGTGCCCCGCGACATGCCGGCCCCGGGCACCGTGAGCCGGGGCGAGGCCGACCTCGTGTTTCGGCGTGGCGGGTCGAGAGACACCGTGGCGCGATTCCGCATCGCGGAGACGTTCGTGGACGAGGAGACGGAGTCGTTCTCGCAACGCTTGTTCGGTCGGATGAGTTGGGTCGTGTTTGGCCCGCGACACGTCTTCGTCGGTGACAACGCCGCATACCAGATCCGGGTCTACGACGCCTCGGGCGTGTGGATCCGTGCGATTCGCCGCTCGATTGCGCCACGGCCGGTGTCCGAAGCGGACCGGGAACGATGGATCGCTGGGGAGACCGACCGCTTCGCGGGCGACCCTCGGCTCGAGCTGCTCGTTCGTCCCCTGCGGACGCAGCCGACACCCGAGCTGATGCCCGCGTTCGGGCGCGGCAGCAACACCGCCAGCCGGATCCCACCGCGACCTACCAAAAAAGCACACACGCTCCACCAAAAATCATTGCCATTGCACAAAGCTTCCGGTCCAAGAGACGACAGACCACCACACGATGTGTTCGCTGGACGGAGTCGACATCTCAACCCGTCAACCCTGAGCCGCGAGATCAGCATTGCACGCCAGTGAAGAGTTTGCGGTCCAACGTTGGAGACGCGAGAGTTGACATTACCAATGATG
>JAKSCH010000351.1 GCA_022360695.1 Gemmatimonadota bacterium | reverse complement strand
GGCGAGCCAGTCCCCGTTGCGACGGATCTCGGTTCGCTCCGGGTCGAGGATCCGGAACACCTGGTCTTCGTAGGTGCGGAGATTCGTCTCGATCTCCTCTTCCGAGAGCATGGGGCGGGTCTCATCGCGACCGCTCGGGTCCCCGATGAGCGCCGTGTAGGTCCCCATCACGAACACCACGTGGTGCCCGAGATCCTGGAAGGTACGAAGCTTTCGCAGCGACACGCCGTGTCCGATGTGGAGATCGGGTCGGGTCGGATCGAACCCCTGCTTGATGACGAGGGGTCGTCCGGACTCGCGCGAACGATCGAGTTTCGCGACGAGCTCGGCCTCCGGAACGATCTCGACCGTGCCCTCGCGGATCAGGGCGAGCTGCTCTTCTACGGGAAGAAACATCCGGACTCTTCGGTTGGTATACTCACGCCACCGCTCGGCTGGCGTGGCGTGACCGTCGGAGTCCCCGACGCGCCGACCCGAGCGAGCGATGTCTTCGCTCCCATCGGGAGCGGCGTGAGGATAGAATCCGCTTGGTAACGGATCAAGCGAGGGGGCGGCACGTGCGAGGGATCGGCTCGGCGATCATCCGTGGACTCGAGAAAGCCGTCGGCATGGTCGTAGCGACGGGGGGGTTCACCAGGCGTCTGTACCGCTCGACGCACGAGCGGCTCGGACCGCGCGGTCGCGGGGCCGTCATGCTGACCGGATTCGGTCTCGTCGGGCTGTCGGCCGGGCTCGGTTGGGGCGCATGGACGCACATCTGCGACGACTGCCCATCGATCGCGCAGATCTACGCCTTCGAAGCCAAGGAAGCGACCCAGCTCTACGCCGCCGACGGCGCGTTGCTCGCCGAGCTCGCGATCGAGCGGCGAACGCCGATTCGGATCGAGGATCTCCCCCGACACGTCTACGACGCGTTCATCGCGGTAGAGGACAAGCGGTTCTGGTCGCACGCCGGCGTCGACCTCCGACGCACGACGCGCGCCTTCATCGACTTCGTCCTACAGGGATACGGAGCGGCCGGGGGCAGCTCGATCACGCAACAGCTCGCCGGCAACATGTTCTCCGGCTCGGTGGACCGTCAGTCGATCACCGTCCGTAGGAAGCTCCGCGAGATGCGGGTGGCGTTCGACCTGGAACGCGCCTACGGCAAGCGCGAGATCCTCGAGGCCTACCTCAATCAGATCAACTTCGACGGGTTCTTCGGGGTGCAGGCGGCGGCGCAGCGGTACTTCGGCAAGACCGCGGCACAGCTCAACCTGCCCGAAGCGGCGACGCTCGCCGCCATCCCTCGAAACCCGGCGGGCTATAACCCGATCCGGAACCCGAGTCGGGCGGTCGGTCGTCGAAACCTGATCCTCGGCCTGATGGCCGATCAGGGACTCATCACGCGGGAAGACTCGGAGGCGGCGAAGGCCTACCCGCTCGAGCTCGCCGAAGGCGCGCGCGTCAAGCAGGAGGCGCCCTACTTCGTCGAGTGGGTCCGACAGACGCTCTACGACCGCTACGGCACCGATATCTATGAGAAGGGATATCGGGTCTACACCACGCTCGATCCGGATCTACAGGGTGTCGCCGACTCCGCTTTGTTGTCCCAGCTCGAGTGGGTCGACCGCCAACCCGGGTACAACGGCGTCACCTTCGAGGAGGCGCGCGCCTGGCCGCCCGACAGCTTGTATCAGGTGAGCCGAGGCGGCGCGGAGATGCCGTACGTGCAGGGGATGTTCATCGCGCTCGACGCGGCGACCGGCGACGTGCGGGCACTCGTCGGGGGCCGCGACTTCGACGACTCGGAGTTCAACCGAGCGACGCAGGCGATCCGTCAGCCCGGCTCGGTGTTCAAGCCCTTCGTGTACACGGCCGCCATCAACTCGGGCATCCCGGCTTCCGAAGTCATTTACGACGCCCCCTACTTTCTCGAGAACCCGGGCGGCGATCCCTATTCGCCCCGCAACTTCGAGAACGACTTCAAGGGTCCGCTCACGCTCCGTCGCGCGCTGGCTCGATCGATCAACGTCCCCGCGGTGAAGCTCGGGCAACGGATCGGTGAAGAGTCGTTCGCACAGCTTGCGACCAGTATGGGGATCAGCTCTACGATCCCGCGCGTGCCATCCGCCGCGATCGGGTCGACCGACCTCCGCCCGATCGAGATCGCCACCGCCTATACGGCGTTCGCGAACATGGGCGTGAAGGTGGCGCCGCGGACCATCCTCCGGATCGAGAGCCGAGACGGGCGCGTCCTCTGGGAGAGTCGCGTACAGCGCGAGCGCGTGTTGGAGCCGGACGTCGCCTGGATCGCGCAGTCGATGCTCCGCGACGCCGTGGACCGAGGGACCGGTACGGTGCCGGTGCGCGTCCGCTTCGAGATTCCCTACAGCCTACCGGTCGCCGGTAAGACCGGGACGACGAACGCCGCCACGAACACCTGGTTCGTCGGGTTCACACCCGAGCTCGTGACGACGACGTGGATCGGGTTCGACCGACCCAAGCGGATCTATCGCGGCGCGACGGGGGGCGGGACCTCGGCGCCGGTCGGCGCCGCGGTGCTGGCGCACTACTACGAGTCGCGTCCGCACCCCGAGCCGTGGGAGCGACCGGACGGATTGGTCGAGCGTACGGTGGACGAGACGACCGGTCTGCTCTCGACCCAATGGTGCCCGATCGAGCTCAGCTACCGAGAGATCTACCTCGAGGGGACCGAGCCGACGGAGTCCTGCGATCTGCACGGTCCCTGGGGGGTGGGGGCGACCGGGACAGGGACCGGCGGCGGGCACTGACCGGTCGTTGCGTCGGGTCTGACCGTGTCCGACCCGGGGTCACGCGACGCGGGACCGGATCAGCGGAGGCAGCTCGCGGGGCGCATCGGAGATCTCGGTAGCGTCGAGTAGCCGCGCGACGGCTCGTTCGGCGCTCGACGCGGTCGCGGCGTGGATGCGATAGAGAGGCTGATCCGTCTCGACGTCCTGGCCGGCGCCGGCGAGCAGCTCGAACCCCACGCTCGGATCGATGGCCTGCCCCGGCCTCTGACGGCCGGAGCCGAGCTCGATCGCCGCGAGCCCGACCGCGCGCGCATCGATGTCGATCGACCCCGAGCGTGGTGCGACGACGACGGTCCGGATCGGCGCGGATGGCAACCGCGCCGGATCGTCGACCACGCGAGGATCGCCACCCTGCGCTTCGATCATCCGGGCAAACCGGGCGCGCGCGGTGCCGTCGTCGAGCAGACCGGCCAGATCGCTCGCGACCTCGTCCGCATCGGCCCCTACGCCCGCCGAGACCAGCAGCTCGGCGCCGAGCGCCAGGGTGAGCTCGCGGACCGAGGGGGGGCCCGATCCGGCCAGACAGCCGAGCGCCTCGCGAACCTCGAGCGCGTTTCCCACGGCGGACCCCAACGGAGCGTCCATCGACGTCAGGAGCGCCGTGGCGTGCAGCCCCTCGGATCGCGCGAGGTCCACCATGAGCCGTGCCAACGCCGCGGAGGCTTCGGGGTCGCCCCGAAACGCGCCTCTTCCGCACTTCACGTCGAGCACCAGGGCCGAGATCCCCTCGCATGCCTTCTTCGAGACGATCGACGCCGCGATGAGCGGTGGCGACGGGACGGTGCCCGTGAGGTCGCGGAGCGCGTAGAGGCGTCCATCCAGCGGAGCGATCTCATCGGTCTGGCCGACGATCGCGCAGCCCACGTCCGAAAGGATGTCCCGGAGGCGATCGACCGAAACGGAGACGTCGAAGCCCGGGATCGACTCGAGCTTGTCGAGCGTCCCGCCCGTGTGCCCCAGACCGCGTCCCGAGATCATGGGGACCCGTACGCCGGCGGCGGCGAGCAGCGGCGCCAACACGAGCGAGACCTTGTCCCCGACGCCGCCGGTCGAATGCTTGTCGACGAGCGGGGGGCCATCGCCGAGCTCGAGCAGGTCGCCCGACTCGATGATGGCGCGGGTCAGCACCCCGAGCTCGGACGCGTTCAGACCGCGGAGAAACGCGGCCATCAAAAACGCGGCCATCTGCACGTCCGCGAGATCTCCGCCCATGTAGGCGTCGAGGAGCGCGCGGAGCTCGTCCGGGGCCAGCGCTTCGCCGTCGCGCTTGCGCTCGATGAGGGTGGTCAGCAGCACGACAGACGGGCTTCGGCGCGAACGTGTGGGATGGCTCAGTCGTCGGATCGACGGGCGCGTCGGGCGGCCTCCCGTAGCCGTGCTCCTCGGCGTTCCGCCTTCCGTACGGCGTCGCGGGCCGCGCGACGGGCCTCGGACCGCGCTTCATCGAGCCCCTCGCCTGCGCCGTCCGAGAGATCTTCCGCGACGCGGACGATGTGGCGCCGCGTTCGACGTCCGCTCCATGGCGCCACGAGCAGCGCGATACCGGCGCCGATCAAGGCTCCGAGCGCCACGCCGGAGAGGAAACTGAGCGCTTGTCGTGCGTCGTCGTCCACCGAACCTCCGTTGGTTCGATTCAACCTTGTACCGCCCTGACCCCCTGTCTAGCTTCGTTCGCGATGAGCCCCCCATCGGAAGCGACCGCCGTTCACCTCCCCAAATCCGCGCTCACGACGCTGTCGCACCGCTGCGCCGGAATCGGGGCCGCGGGCGTGGAAGCGCTTCGCGAGGCAGGATATCGCGCGGGAAGCGATGTTCTGGCCGCGCTCGGCGAGTCCGCGGGCGACGTGCGCTACGAGGAGTTCTTGTCGAGGCTCGACACCGCGCTTCGACGAGCCGGTCTGGGATCGGTGGCGTACGAGCCCGTGTCGCCATCGATCGGTGCCGTCTTCTGGCGCGGATCCGTCGAGGCGGGGGGCTCGCGGACCGACGGCGCGAGCTGCCACTTCGCCGCCGGACTGCTGGCCGGCGTGCTCAGCCGTACCGCGGGCCGAACCGTCGACGTCGTCGAGGCGCGGTGCGGTGGAGGTGGAGCTCGGCCGTGCTGGTTCCTGTTCGGTTCGGTCGAGACGCTACGGAGCATACGACCGCGGCTGTCCGAGGTGCGAGAGGCCGTCGATCGCGGACCGCAGGAGGCGGTCGGGCGCTGAAGGACATACGGGGACGCGTGCTCGCCCTCGACTACGGTCGACGCCGCATCGGCGTCGCCGTGTCCGACCCGACCGGGACGATCGCGACGCCCCGAGGGGTCGTGGAGCGACCGAAGTCGGACCGGACGTCCGCCCGACCACCCGAGGCGCTGCTCGACGTGATCCGGGAGACGGAGCCTTCCGCGATCCTCCTGGGTATCCCACTTGCAATGGACGGGTCGGCGGGACCGATGGCCGCGGAGGTTCGCGGATTCGCGGAAGCGCTCTACGCGGCTACCGAGATCCCGATCGTCGAATGGGACGAACGGCTGACCACGGCGCGCGCGGAGCGCGAGATCCGGTCGATGGATCTGCCGAGATCCAAGCGGAGCCAAAAAGGACGAGCGGACGAGATGGCCGCAACGCTCATGCTCACGACATACCTCCGCAGCCTGGCGGTCGATGGCTAGTCGCCGTCGCCGGGCGGGTTGGATCGTCCTCGGCGCGACGCTCGTGGGAGGGGCGGCCCTGACCCTCGCGGGGCTGTCCGTCGTCAACGGGGGTGGGTCGTTGCCGGCGGGCACCGAGGTTTCGTTGCGGATCCCCGCGGGGTCGTCCGTCCACTCGATCGCGACGCGTCTCGACTCCGCCGGGCTCATCGAGCACCCGAGGCTCTTCAGTGGCTACGTCCGTTGGAAGGGGGCCGACGACGCGCTCAAGGCGGGGGAGTACCGGCTGACGGCCGGCGCTTCGTTCGGCGAGCTGCTCCGAGTGCTCCAGGCGGGCGAGGTCGTCACGTACCCGCTGACCATCCCCGAGGGGTGGACGATTCGAGAGACCGCGGGACGGCTGGCCGAGTTCACCGGACGCGACACGGCGAGCGTGCGCGCGTGGCTGGACGACCCGGCCCGGGTCGAGGAGCTCGGCGTGCCGGGGCCGACGCTCGAGGGATACCTGTTCCCCGAGACGTATCGGTTCGCGGAAGGGATCGAGCTACCGGATATCGTCGCGGCCATGGTGGTCGAGTACCACGAGTTCTGGGGCGAAGCCGAGCGGGCGAGGGCCGCCGAGCTGGGGTTGAGCGAGCGCGAGCTCGTGACGCTCGCCAGCATCGTCGAGGAGGAGGCGCGCGTCGGCGACGAGCGACCGGTGATCGCGGGCGTGTACCTGAACCGCCTCGAGATCGGGATGCTCCTCCAGGCCGACCCCACGGTGCAGTACGCGCTCGGCGCGCCCAAGGCGCGTCTCCTGTATCGGGACATCGATGCGGTGGCCGCCAACCCGTACAACACGTATACGCAACCGGGTCTACCGCCCGGACCCATCGCATCGCCTGGCGCCGCCTCGCTGCGTGCATCGCTCGAGCCGGCCGATCACGACTATCTGTTCTTCGTCGCGCGGATCGACGGCTCGCACGAGTTCACGCGGACGGTCCGCGAGCACAACAACGCCAAGAACCGTATCCGCAGGGAGCGCGACGCCCTGCGGTGACACCCCCGCTCGTCTCGCGATGACAGGCCCTCCCCCGACGCGTCCGCTCGACCGACGGCTCCGGCTGATGGTGCTCACGCACCCTGCTCCGGCGTGTGGTCGGCCGCTCGCGGACGTCGTGCGGGTCTGTGTGGAGGCGGGCGCGACCGCGATCCAGCTCCGGGACAAGAAGGCGACGGCGAGAGAGCTCGCGGACCAGACGCGGACCCTACTCCCGATCACGCGCGAAGCCGGCGCGCTCCTGATCGTGAACGACCGGCTCGACGTCGCGCTGGCCGCGGACGCCGACGGCGTCCACCTGGGCCCGTACGACCTGCCCGTCGGGGCGGCTCGCGCCCTGGCCACCACCGAGTTCGTGATCGGCTACTCGACCGATGATCCATCGGAGGGCGCCCGGGCCGCCGGGCACGGCGCGGACTATCTCGGCGTGGGCGCCGTCTTCGGAACCCGGTCCAAGCCCGGTCTCGAGGGAGAGGCCATCGGACCCGCGCGCGCGCGTACGGTAGCCCGAGCATCGGGGCTGCCGTGCGTCGGGATCGGCGGGATCACCGTCGAGAACGCGAAGACCGTGATCGACACGGGGGCGGGGATCTCCGTTCTCTCGGCGGTGATGGGATCCGCACGGCCGGGAGACGTCGTACGCAGGCTGGCCGAGCTGTTCTGACCGTTTCCGCTCAACTCGACTCGGGCGACTGCGCCGCAGTCCGGACCCGATCCACGAGCTCCGCGAATCGACGGTCCGACCGGAGGACGTCGAAGGCAGGTTCGACGGACAGCGACAGAAGCCAGCTCGAGCGTTCTTCATAGGCGCGCTCCAACCACCCGAAAGCGTCGTCTCGGTCGCCCAACCCCGTATGGATGAGTGCGAGCGTGAACGCCGGTACGTACCGCGTCTCCATCGTCGCCTCGAGCTCGTCGACGATCCGGCGGGCCTCGGCCTCGGATCCGGCGAGCGCGTGCGTGTAGCCGAGGGCCGCCTGGATCACCGTGTTCCCGCGGTCGTACGAGAGGGCCTCCTCCATCATCCGGACGGCCTCGTCATAGTCTTCTTCCACGTCGAGCGCGAGCGCGGCGTAGAGGAGGGTGCGCGGATAGTCCGGGTCGAGCTTGAGCGCCGCTTCGTCCTCCTTCAACGACTCGGAGTGTCGACGACCGTAGTACAGGATCGTGCCGACGTTCTTGTTGATGATGAGCGAGAGCGGTTCGAGCTCGCGTGCCTTGAGCTCGGCCTCGAGCGCCTCGTCGTGGCGCTCGAGGGCGGCGAGAAGCAGCGCGTACCAATGGTATGCGAAGGCGTAGTCGGGATCGAGCTCGATCGCACGCTTGAACGCGACTTCGGACGCCACGACGTCCCATTCGAAGAACCCGGTGATGTGCGCGATCGAAGTCTGTGCTTCCGCCAACGACGGGTCGAGCTCGAGCGCCCGCAGGGCCGCCGTCTTCGCCTTCGGCATGACCTCGCTCGGGGGCGCGAACCCGTATTCGGCGATTCCGAGCAAAGTGTAGGCGTCGGCGAGCCCCGCCCACGCCGACGCGAAGTCGGGATCGAGCTCGAGCGCGGCCTCGAAGTACTCGACCGCGCCCCGGAGCCCGGCTTCGACGCGCTTGTTCCAGGCGTAGCGGCCTTTCAAGTAGAGGTTGTACGCCTCGAGGCTCTCCGTGGACTTCTTCACCAGTGGGGCGCCGCTCGCCGCGAGCGTCGGAACGAGTGTTTCCGCGATCGAGCGCGCGATCTGCTCCTGTACTTCGAACACGTCTTCGAGCTCGCGATCGAAGGTCTCCGACCACAAGTGATACCCGTCTTCGACGGCGATCAGCTGCGCGGTCAATCGAAGGCGGTTCCCCGCCTTTCGCACGCTGCCCTCCATGACCGTCCCGACGCCGAGCTGCCGACCGATCTCGCGTATGTCCTCATCTTTACCCTTGAACGCGAACGCCGAGGTACGCGAAGCCACGCGTAAGCCCTCGATACCGACGAGGGCGTTGATCATCTCCTCCGTCATGCCATCGGAGAAGTACTCGTTCTCGGCGTCGGCGCTCATGTTCACGAAGGGGAGGACGGCGATGCTCGTGCGATCCGCCGTCGGGGACTCCGGCTGATCCGTCGTCGCGGCGGTGGATTCCGCGGTCGGCGCGGCTCCGACGCTCGGCGCTCCGTCGAGACCCGCCTCGACGGTCGCCTCGCGGCTCGACGAGCTCGCCGGCGCGGTGCCCGCCGGCGTGAGATCGAACGCCCAGGAGAGGATGAGCGCGAGCGGGAACCCGATCAACGCCACCACGATGACGAGGGTGGGCGTCCATTCGGGTAGCTGGAGGCTCGGCGCCACGACGTCGGTGACTTCGACCGCGGCCCACGCCACCACCACGTAGATGGCGGCCGCACGGAACACCTTGCGACGTCGGAGTTCGGACACGAAAGCGCGCAACCGCGGTCCTTTTGCCGTGCTCGAAGCTCGAGGTGAATCGCCCCGGGATTCTCTGCGCCACCTCCCCATCAGGCAAGCGCGGCGCGAGCGTCATTCTCCGCGCCGAGATGATCGGGTACGACCCGGGCGGGCTATTGGCGGCGCGTGAACCAGGCCGCAGCGACGTCGGAGATCGGCGGGCATGGAAATCTACCGCTCGGCCGTCCCACAAGAGTTTTCCGACTACGACTCGGCACGGTGCGGCGCGGTCGCTGTTTGGACGAAGCGGTGAGACGCGAGCCGTAGTGCTGACGGGCCGCGGATCGTCACCATGCGCAGCGTCCGGCCTGCGCGGCGAGGACGATCTCGCGGACGAGCAGACTGGACGGGCCGATCGAGCGCTTGTCTATTCCAAACCGCCGACCGGGAGCGCGGGGTTCAGATGTAGATGTTCCGCCACCACACGAACGATGAGTTGTGGCCGACTGGTAACGCCGGTCTTGCGGTACAATCGTTTCATGTACTGATGGACGGTGTGGGGAGAGATGGAGAGGCGCTCGGCAATCTCCGCTTCGCTCAGATCGTCGAACACGCAGGTTACGAGCTCGAATTCGCGCGTCGATAGGGCCAGCCGGGTCGCTACTTCATCCCATTGATGGTCGGGAAAGATGGAGTGTCCGGGATGTCGCCGTGGTCTTGCCATTGTCATGCTCCTTAGACGCACCCCATCACGTTACGTCTAGACAATGCCTGAGTGTGGGAGGGGGCGCGCAAACATCCGCGCCCTTGGCACGGGGAGCTGACTACGCTTACGGCATGTCGAATCGCCAACGCTTCACATACTGTACGCCTAGCGAATCTTCCTCAAT
>JAKSCH010000311.1 GCA_022360695.1 Gemmatimonadota bacterium | reverse complement strand
GGGATCTTGTCTTCCCCAAGCTCCAGGCCCGCGAACCGTCTCATCGACTCCGAGTCGTGGATCGCGTCCTCGGCCGCCGGGTCGGACAGGTCGAACCACTGCTGCAGGAAGTAGATCCGAAGCATCCGCTCCAGGTCGTGTGGGTGGCGGTCTCGTCCCGCCTTCGGATAGTGAGGCTTGATGAGCTTCACCAGACGCTTCCACGGGATCACCCCATCCATCTCCGCCAGAAAAACGCTCGCGGCGCGTCACCTTCCCCTTCTTCGACCACGCCAGACCCGCGATCGTCCGAGGATTAGCAGTCGCCCGGTCTCGGGTCATCGTAGCGGGTGAGCACGTCCCGATCGCCGGAATCGGACGTACTCCTACCTCCTCGATCCATGGTGCAGCCATAGTTGACTGTTGCCAACGCTCCTGCTCGTATCGTGGTGAGGCCGGGGGGGACCATCGTCAAGCGTCGAGGGCCTCCAGCAGCGCACGGATGGAGGCGTCGAACATCGGCCCCGGGTTGGAGCTGTTGAACCGGATCGCGAGACCCGTGCGCTGAATCGGCCGGTACGCGAGGTAGGCGGCGATGCCGGGATCGCCCCCGTTGTGGGTGATCACCGGCTCTCCGGGGCGTCTCGACGAACGGTCCCAACACAACATCTGTCCGAAGTGCGTCTCGGACGTCGCGTGGCGGACGGTTTCCGCCGACAGGATCCGAGCCATGTCACCGTCGGGGCGCTCCGCCTCCCCTTCTCCGACCCAGGCCAGGACGAACTGCGCCATGTCGAGCACGCTGCAACGCCACAGACCGTCCGGTGGGGTGGCGAAGCTGTAGAGACAGTGGGCGTGTAGGCCGCCCGGGACGATGGGACGCTCCGCGAGCGGATACCGCGGCAGCAGGTCCGACTCATCGATGTCCGACACATCGACGTCCTCGCCGATGGGGGAGTACGGCACGGCGTGCTGCGCGGCGTCGATCCGGTCGATGCGGAACGCGGACGTCGTAATACCGAGGGGCGCGAACACGCGCTCGCGACAGTAGTCCTCGTACGAGCTCCCCGAGATCGCCTCCACGACGTGCCCGAGCAGCCCGTAGGCGACGTTGCTGTACGCGCGGGGTCGGCGCGGCGGATCGAGCTCGCCCGGGCCCCACTCGTGGTACGGGTCGGTGGTGCCGTCGAAGTAGGTCGCGAGCCAGTCACCGAGCTCCTCGGTGCGATCTCCGCAGTGATAGCTGTCGCCGTACGCGGCGATATCGCGGATCGAGGACCGGTGCGTGAGGAGCTGTCGGATGGTGATCGGGACATCGACGTGACGCGGGTTCCGGACGGTGAACGGCACGACCTCGCCCACGTCCTGATCGAGACCGAGTCGTCCCCCTTCGACGAGCTGGAGGACGGCGGTCGCGGTGACGGTCTTCGTGACCGAGCCGACGTTCTGAAGCGTCTCGATGGTCATCGGTCGTCCCGCGTCGACATCGGCGAAGCCGAACGCGTTCGCCCAAATGATGTCTTGATCGCGGGTGAGCGCGGCGGCGCACCCCGGTACTTCGTGCTCGGCGAGCAGCGCCTCCAGGCGACCTTCGAGCGAGGCGGCGAGCTCGGGATCCAAGCCACCCACTTGCGGTCGGAGCGGCGCGGCCGACGCTTCGGGGGTCGGGGCCGGATCGCCGGTCTGGCGGCAGGCCAGTAGCCCCACGCCTAGCGCGGCGGAGGACCCGATGAACTTCCGACGGCTCCAGCGAGCCTGCGGTGCGTTTCTTTCTTCGAATGACATGGCGTCCTTCTACAGCTTGGGGGCGGGGTTGAGCTTTCCCTACAGATTTTATAAAATATATATATGACCTTACTCCTGCAACGCGAGCCACTTCGCGACGTGATCGGACGGAAGCTCACGGAGGCCATCGTCTACGGTGAGCTCGGGGCCGGCGAGCGCATCCCGCTCGTCTCGACCGCGGAGCGGTTGGGGGTGAGCATGACGCCGCTCCGCGAGTCGCTCGTCCAGCTCGAGCGCGATGGGCTGGTGGCCGGCGACCCCGGTCGCGGGTACTCGGTGGCTCCACTGACCGCCGCGGAGCTCGAGGAGATCTACCCGCTGATCGGCGCGCTCGAGGGACTCGCCGTGGAGCTGGCGCCCCCTTCTCCGTCCGAGCTCGAAGCGCTCGCGGGACTCAATGACCGGCTGCGCGACGTAGACAACGCGGAAGAGGCGCACGAACTCGATCGCGCCTGGCACGCTCGACTCACCAGCGCCTGCACGAACCGCTCGCTGCTCGACTTTCTCGACAACGTCAAGCGACGCGCCTCGCGGTACGAGATCGCGTCGCGGCACCTGTTCTACTCGAATCTATCCGAGTCCGTGGAGCACCACCGACGGATCCTCGAGACGATCGGGGCGGGTGACCTCGAGGGCGCGACGCGGAGTCTGAGAGCGAATTGGCGGATCACTCCCGAGCTGTTGATCCCGACGCTCGGCGGGTACGGAACGGACGAGTAGGGGGGCTTAACGAGCGTCCGGCACCGTCGGCGACCCGGCGGGCGGCTCGACGCGACGCGTCTGGAGCTCCAGCGCCGCCGCGCGTTCCGGGTCGGCGGAGTATCGCACCTGCTGGAGGGGATAGGCGGATTGCCCGCGATGGAGGAACGGACCGACTCGGTCGCCCGACGCCGTGTTGAGGTCGCCGTCCTTGACCCACCCGTCGCTGCAGATGAGGAACGTGCGCCGCCACCCGTCCGCCACCTCGGGGAACGCGTCGACGTCGAACCGGATCGTGATCTCGTCGCCGACGTTCGCGATCACGTAGCGGTCGTCGCCTTCGCCGACGAGCTCGGTGACGTCGCCGAACGCGGTGTAGCTCCCGGCCAGGTCGTGCCACTTGGGCGCCGTCGTCACATCTTCGTAGTCGAACCAGTGGGGACCGTGCCGCCCGCGCCGGTACTCGCGCGAGAACCCGCGGTAGTGGAGGTCCGCGTGGTTCGCACCCGCGACGGTGACGCGCGCATCGCTGGCCGTGGGTTCCGCCGGGCCCGTCGTGAAGAACGCTTCGTCCCAGTAGACCATCAGGTTCGTGCGGATCCGCACGCGGCGGTCATCGGTCGGGAACAAACCCCGGAGATCGGCAACCACCGTCTTGTCCTTCCTCGAGGGGAAGCCGAGATCGGCGATGGCCGTCTGCCAGGTCCGTCGGGTCCGATCACGTCGAGCGTCGGGAACTGCGAAGCCGTCTCGTCGGCAAAACTGAGCCAAAACAAGGAGGTGGTTACAACTATCCAGTCCAGATAGCGACTATGTTGCACTTCGTGAATGGAATATCGGCGGGTAGCCATCGAAGCAGCTCTATTGGGGCTTCGTTACATGGATAAGCCTCCAGTCCTCGTACGTTCTTGAATGGGAGGTCGTTGAGGTCGGTGATTCGACGATACCCTTGTCGAGAGCCAGGTCTACCATTTATGAACAGGATTACATCGTTGACATATCGTACAGACAGATCGCGCTGGAAATCAAAGAGGGTCCGAAACAGGTTGTAGTGCTTGATATCTTCTATAGTAGCGAAATAACCCGTTTCCATGGTTAGCCGTCGATCGTAAAAGCCTGCGTGGACAAGAAACGGATCTCGACCCGAAATCTCCACCGTTAACGGATCCACCGACAACGCCCGTGGTGTAAGGTTCACGTTCAACTCGACGGGCTCGTCTGCTGGAACGACGACTGTCTGATTTCCGTCATGAAATGCGAGGTGAGTAACTACGAGAGTGTAGCTGCCCGCCGGGACCCGTCGTAGGTACGTGCGACCGAGCGAATCAGTTACTGCTCCTCGCCCAATCGGCTCGAGGAGGACGAACGCGCCTTCTACAGGACGACCGTCGGTCGACGTGACAGCAAAAGCGACAAGAGGACTCGGATTCGCAGAGTTCTGCGCCACCGCTTCCGTCTCGCAGACGGCGAGAATGAGCAAGCTCCATGCGACCATCTCGAGAAAGACGCCACCTCGAGGACCGAGCCTCGGAAAAGCCTCACCGCCCCCCAACGCGGACCAATCGTTGTTCACGACGACAGCGCGGCTTCGGGAGTGACGATGCGGACTACTTCGACGTTGTCGACATCGAGCTCGTCACGCCTGACGACTAGCGCTCGGCTGTGTCCCACTGCCTCTATGCGGACGCGATTCCCGGGTGGGAGCTCGAGCAGCGCTACAGGCTGCCCGTCAGATCCCAGAACGTACCACAAAGTCTCGTAGTAGTGGGGGAGCGCGGGCTCAAACCGTGACACCCAGTAGCGGCCTCCGGCATCCACCAGGATCCGCTGAATCTCAGGTCGCTCCGCAGGCAGTAGCACATCCGCGAGCATCCCTTCTGCCATAATGCGCTCGAACCCCCTGTCGTCGATGGCGGCTCTAACGAACTCGACTTCTTCGTCCGGCACCGGCGCGCCCCCCAGCGACCACCTGATACGGCGTCGCAGCGTCAGATCCGCATCGGCCTCCGTGATCTCGAACCGCTCTCCGGACGAGAAGATCACGCCATCCCGATCCGCATGGATTACTGGGCGATGCGAAAACGGGGCCAATACGCTTCCGACAGCTCCGACAAGTCCGGAGTACATCCCGGGAAACGTCATGCGTCCCTCGACCGCGCCCTCGGTCGTCATTACCGTGAGATGTACTACCTCGTCGAGACGACTCACCTGACCCGCATCAAGCGTCTCGAACGCCGCCCGCATGTCGGCATCGCGCCGAGGCATCGAGACAGCATGGAGAAGCTTGCCCGGCGATAGGCGCCACACCTCGGGAGCCCCCACCGTACCTTCTGGATCCGACACCTTCTGCACACGGACAAACCCGGCGTCCGGGTGGAACACCTTCATTGACCGGGTCGGCACGTCGTACGCGAACACGGTGTCCTGCTCGCCTATCGTCACGGAGCGAATCCATGAAAACTCGTGAGGACCCGCCCCAGTTCCTCCGTAGCTCTCCTCGTAGGCGCCAGCCGCACTGAACAGCCGCAGCTCGTCGGCACCGACATCGACCACCAGAATCCTACCGTCACTCAACCATCGCGCCTGGCTCACCGAAGAGAAATAGTAGTCCGCCTCCCCTGTGGCAGCCGGCAGTCCTGGAACGAGCACATCGGTTTCGCCGAGCGTCCAGCGCGGGAGCGTCGCAACGTCAGCCCTAACCTCTGTAACCGCTGCGCCAATCTCGTCGCCCGGCACGGTTCGGCCGCCTGCCGGTTCGCGGCGATCGTCACATGCGATCGCGAGCCCGGCAAGCACAACCACAACGACCCTCCGCTCAGAAGCCCGCCGGACCATCGTCACCCAACTCCCGAGGGTCCTCGAAAGCCATCGCAATCAAGGAGTCCATCGCACGTTCCCCATGAAACCCCGTAATCTTCCTCTCATTGATCAAGAAGACGGGAACCCCCAAGATGCCGAGTTGATTGCCGGCAACCGTGTCGCGGTGGACAGCGTCATCACCAACCTTCTGCGTAACGCACTGTTCGAACCCCTCTACATCGACAATCCCTGCTTGCGCGGCCAGTCTGCCCCATGCGGGTGTACCCAGACCTCGGTCACGATCAAACGTTGCGTCATAAAACGCCTGAAACCGACCCTCAGCCGCGGCGCACTGGGCCGCATGCGCAGCCGACACCGATACGGAATCTATCACCGCGTCCGCCGGAGCTCGGCCCGAAGCGACAGGTTCTCCCGCTTCGCCTCCAGCAGCTCC
>JAKSCH010000044.1 GCA_022360695.1 Gemmatimonadota bacterium | reverse complement strand
CCGAGGAACAGGAGGCTCGGGTTCCGCGGGTGCTCCCGGATCACGTTGACGGACCACCCATCGGGGAGTCCCTGGGTGATGGCGCGCCACGTCTCGCCGAAGTCGTCGCTCACGTAGGCGTAGGCCGCGTAGTCGTTGTTGCGGTGCCCATCGAACGTGACGTACACGCGTCCATCGATCGTGTACGAGGGCTCGATGCGGCTCACGTACGTATGGAAGGGAACGCCGGGGACGCGATCGGTGATGTTCGTCCAGGTGTCCCCGCCGTCGCGGGTCACCTGCAGGTTGCCGTCGTCCGTTCCCACATAGAGGACGTCGGGGGAATGTCGGGACTCGCCGATCGCGGTGATGTTGCCGTTGCTCGAGATCCCATCGTGCCTCGAGAGGGTCTCGTCGGTGACGAGCCTCCCCATGATCTCCATCGTGTCCCGATCGATCGCCTTCGTGAGATCGGGGCTCGCCTCCTCCCACGTCGCACCACGGTCGCGCGTCCGCATGAGGTGATTGGCGCCGATATACACGGTCGCGGGATCGTGCCGCGAGATGACGATCGGCGCGTTCCAGTTGAACCGATACCGCCGAGGATCGTCGTCCGGGTCCTCCATCCCCGTCGGGCGCGCCATGGGTCGGATCGCCTGCGCCTCGCGCGTCGGGACGTCGATGCGCGCCATGTTCCCGCCCTGGGACTCGGAGTACATGATGGTCGGGTCGGTCGGGTCGGAGACGTTGTAGAACCCGTCGCCGAACCACATGTGCGTCCAGTCGCGGTTGCGTGGGCCCCAGGTCGATTGCGTCCGGTGCGGTGCGCACCAGTTCCCGTTGTCCTGGAGACCGCCGCACACGTAGTACGGGTCGCGCATGTCGACGCCGATCTCGTAGAACTGTCCGATCGCCATGTTGGTGATCGCGCGCCACGTCCGAGAGCCGTCGCGCGAGAACGCGACCCCGCCGTCGTTCCCGTTGATCAGGTGGTTCGAGTCGTGTGGGTTGATCCACAACGCGTGGTGGTCGACGTGGATGTCGTCGATCGCGTTGCTCGGCCACCACGTGCGACCCCCGTCGTCCGAGGCGGACGCCTGGACGCCCCCGAGATAGATCCGCTCGGGGTTGTTCGGGTCGATGCGGATGAGCGAGAAGTACATGGGACGGGGATTCCGACCGCTCATCATCTCCCACGACGCCCCGCGGTCCGTGGAGCGGTACACGCCTCGGCCCTCGGCCGCCTCGACGACCGCGTAGACCAGGTTGCCGTCGCGGCGGTAGACGTCGAGCCCGATCCGGCCGAGCTCGCCCTGGGGCAGGCCGTTTTCGAGCCGTGTCCAGTTGTCCCCGCCGTCCGTCGTGCGCCAGATGCCGCCGCCGCCCCCACCGGCCGCGAACCCGAACCCCGTGCGGCGCCGCTGGTACGTCGCGGCGAACAGCGTATTGGGATCGTTGTGATCCATCACGAGATCGATGACGCCGGTGTCCTCGTCGATGTAGAGGGCCCGCTCCCAGGTCTCGCCGCCATCCGTCGTGCGGTAGACGCCGCGCGTCTCGTTCGGGCCCCACAGGTGCCCGACCGCGCCCACGAACACCACATCGGGGTTCATCGGGTGGATCTCGATGCGGCTGATGTGACGGGTGTCCTCGAGCCCCACGTGCTCCCACGTGCCGCCCGCGTCGGTCGACTTGAAGACGCCGATCCCCCAGGGGGAGCTCTGGCGGTTCTGCGGCTCGCCGGTGCCGACCCACACCACGTTCGGATTCGACGGCGCCACGCTCACCGCGCCGATCGAGGCCGTCGGCTGGTCGTCGAACACGGGGTCCCAGGCCATGCCGTCGCTCGTGGTCTTCCAGAGCCCGCCGGCGCCGAGCCCGACGTAGAAGATCCGCGGATCGTCTTCGACGACGGCGAGGTCCGCGACCCGGCCGCCCATGACCGCGGGCCCGATCTCGCGGAGCTCCAGGTCCGCGATCGCCTCCGCGGCGCGCTCGGATGGTGACTGCGCCACCGCGGGGAACGGGAGCGAGACGAGCAGCGCGAGCCCCAGGCTGGGCGCGACCCCGGTCGCGGTGGGGTGGTTCCGAATGGGGAGTCGAGCTAGGCGGATCATCGAGACACCTCCAAAAGGGCGTAAGGACCGGGTCGGGACCGCGCCGGGTGGGGGCGGGGACCGCCTCAGAGTGGTCGTGGTCGAGCGACCGGCGCAAGGTCGATGGACGCGTCGCGCGGTCCACGCAACCGCTCCGGACCGACCCGACTCGATGCCCGGGCCCGACACCCCTTGAGCGGGCGGTGACTCGGACTCTACGATGAAAGCTCGGCCCACCTCACCGTAGGAGCGAGCACCATGAAGAGACGCCAATTTCTCGCCGCCTCCGCCACCGCCGCCGCCGGGACGTCGATCCTCGGTTGCCGGCCCTCCGAGACCGCCGGCGACGCGATTTCCCCGGCCCAGTGGTCGCTCCCGACGGACGGCGACGTCCCGGGGCTGCTGGGGACCGCGCACCACGCCGTGTGGGGCCAACGTGGGGTGACGGCCGCGGCCGACTACTACGCCTCGCTCGCCGGGACCCACATCATGATGCAGGGCGGCAACGCGATCGACGCGATCGTCGCCGCGGCGGCGACGCTCAATGTCTCGGAGCCCTACATGTCGGGTCTCGGCGGGTTCGGAGGCTTCATGCTGATCCACCTGGCCGAGGAGAACCGGGTCGTGGGGCTGGATTGTCTCGGTCGGTCGCCGGCCGCGTCCTCCCCCGACAACATGACGCTCTCGGACTTCGAGGCGGGATACAAGGCGCCGATCGTCCCCGGTGCGTTCAAGGGCTGGCTCGCCGCGCTCGAGCGCTACGGCACCATGAGCCTCGGCGATGTGCTCGAGCCCGCGATCGAGCTCGCGGAAGACGGGTTCGTGTTCTCGAAGTTCGACAAGCTCCACACCGATGGCAGCGCCGAGAAGCTCGGGCGGTTCCCGACGACGGCCGCCGTGTTCATGCCGAACGGTCGGACGCCCCGCGTCGGCGAGATCATCAAGCAGCCCGACCTCGCGGCGAGCATGCGGCACCTGGCCCGGGTCGGTGGCGAGGACTTCTATCGAGGCGAGCTCGGCGATCGCATCGTCGGCTTCCTGGCGGAGAACGGCGGGCACCTGAGCAAAGCGGATCTCGAGGGGTTCGAGGTCGAGTGGCGCGAGCCGATCACCACGACGTTCCAGGGTCACGATCTCTACGCGATGCCGCCCGGGTCGTGCGGGATGACGATGTTCCAGGCCTTGAACATCATGGATGGATTCGATCTCGCGAACATGGATCTGTACGGGACCGAGTTCGCGCACGCGTGGCTCGAGGCGAACAAGCTCGCGCTGATCGACGACGACCGGTACAACACCGGCAAGGACGTCGACATTCCCGTCGACCGCATCATCTCGAAGGCCTACGCCGAAGAGCAGCGGCTCGAGATCAGCCCGACGCAGATCGCCTCGTTCGAGGGGTCACCGCTGCCGTTCCATGGCACGACGAGTCTCTCGGCGTCGGATCGGTGGGGAAACGCCGTCGCGTTCACGCAGTCGCTCGTGAGCGTGTACGGCAGCGGCGTGATCGCCGGGGATACCGGGATCTTCCTCAACAACGGACACACGTTCGGGTTCGTCCTCGAGGAAGGTCACGTCAACTACCTGGAGGGGGGTCAAAAGGCCAAGGGCGTGATGACGCCCTGCATCGTGATGAAGGACGGGGACCTGGTCGCGGCCGTCGGCGCGGCGGGTGGCTACACGATCCCCCAGACCGTGGGTCAGACGATCACGAAGCTCACGGCGGGGGAAATGGACATCCAGCTCGCCATCGCTTCGCCGCGGATGCTGGTCAATCGCGGCGGGGGACGGACACCCATCCCCGAGGACTCGGTCACGTACCTGGAGCGGGGCTTCCCGCCGCACGTCTACGATGAGCTGGCGGCGCGTGGGCATCACCTCGAGGCTCCCGGCAACCCCGGCGGCGTGCAGGGCGTGTATCGCGACGCCGAGACGGGCGCGATGGCGGGCGGATCGGATCCACGACGCGACGGCCACGCGATCGCGTGGTGAGCCCCCGGCCGTGGCTCCGCGGGCTCGTCGTCGCGGCGGCGCTCGCGATCGGCGGGTGCGATCCGGCCCCGGAGCCGCCGGACCTCACGCGCAATCAGGCCTTCCACATCACGATGCGCGACGGCGTGCGGATCGCCGTCGACCTCTGGCTGCCCGAGACGCTGGAGCCCGGGTCGCGGATCCCGACCGTGGTCCGGGCCACACGCTATTGGCGCGCGATCGGGCGTCCCGGCGGGTCGCTCGAGGGCGACCCGAACTTCGAGGAGGCCGAGCGCTTCAACGATGCCGGGTACGCGCTGCTGCTGGTGGATGCGCGCGGAAGCGGGGCGTCGTTCGGCGTCCGACGCTTCGAGCTCGCCGAGGACGAAGTCAGGGACTACGGCGAGATCGTCGATTGGATCGTCGAGCAGCCCTGGTCGAACGGTCGGGTCGGGGCCTGGGGCGTCTCGTACACCGGGAATACGGCCGAGATGATCGCCATCAACCGGCACCCGGCCGTCAAGGCCGTGGCGCCCCTGTTCAACGACTTCGACAACTTCGGGCATCTCGTATTCCCCGGGGGCGTGCTCACCGTCGGGTTCCTGGAGAACTGGTCGCGGCGCGTCCGCATGATGGATCTGAACGACATCTGCGGGCTGAGCGACGTCGAGGGGGAAGCGTGCGATCGACTCCGCGAGCGGGTGACCGGCGTCAAGCCGGTCGACGGCGACACCGACGGGACCCTTCTGGCCGAGGCGGCCGCGGAGCACGACGCCAACACGGTCCCGTACCAGTCCGCGCTCGAGTACGAGTACCGCGACGACCCGTTCGGTCCGTTCGGGGAGACGAACGTCGGGCATCGGCGGAGTCCATCCGGCCACCTCCCGCAGATCGATTCGTCGGGCGTGGCGATGTTGGTACGGGTCGGCTGGCTCGACGCCGCCACGGTCAACGGGGCGCTCGGCCGTTACAACACGATCTCGAACCCGCAGCGCGTGTCGATCGGGCCCTGGGACCACGGCGCGGGTAACGACGCCGACCCGTTCCTGCCTCCCGAGACCGCGGTGCAGCCGACCGAGGACGAGCAATGGGCCGAGATGCTCGCGTTCTTCGATACGCACCTCACGGAGGACGGATCGGAGAGGACGCCGAGCGAGATCCGCTACTACACGATGGGGTCCGGGAGCTGGACGACGACCGAGACGTGGCCGCCGTCCGGGCTCGAGGATCGGGTCTGGTACTTCGGACCCGACGCATCGCTGGTGGAGTCGCCCCCCGTCGCTTCGGACGGGTCCGATGCGTACACCGTCGATTTCAGCGCCACGACGGGGACGGCGAATCGCTGGTATACGAACGGCGGCGCGGGGGACGTCATCTACCTCGATCGCTCGTCGGAGGACCGGAAGCTCCTCACGTATACGAGCGCGCCCATGCCGACCGACACCGAGATCACCGGGCACCCGCTCGTCACCCTGTACGTCGACTCGACCGAGCCCGATGGCGCGTTCATCGTCTATCTGGAGGACGTCGCGCCGGACGGGCGCGTCACGTACGTGACGGAAGGGCAGCTACGCGGCGTGATGCGCGCGGTCAGCGACGAGGAGCCGCTCTATCGCAAGTACGGTCCGCACCGGTCCGAGCGACGGGCGGACGCGGCTCCGCTGGTCCCCGGCGAGATCGCGGAGCTGGCGTTCGATCTGTGGGCGACCTCCGTCCTGATTCGCGAGGGCCACCGGATTCGGATCGCGATCGCGGGAGCCGACGCGGACACGTTCCTCCGATACCCCCGTGACGGGGCCGTCCCGGACTGGACGGTACACCGGAGCGCGGAGCACGCTTCTCGGATCCGTCTACCGGTCAGAACGCGTGGCTAGAACGGCGCCGGCCGTCGTCGCGGCGTGGCTCGCGCTCGCGGGGTGCGGGGTCGCGGCTCCCGTCTTCGAGACCGGCGTCGCGATCGAGAACGTGACGGTGGTCGACGTCGAGACCGGGGTCTTGATGCCGGATCGAACCGTCGTCTTGGAAGGACATCGCATCGCCGCGGTCGTCGCGACGGATCGCGCGGATCTGGGCGCGGCCGTAGAGCGATACGACGGCGAGGGCGGGTATCTCATCCCGGGGCTGTGGGACATGCACGTCCACGCGATCGCGCCGGCGGGGAGGCTCGCCTTCCCGTTGTTCATCGCGAACGGCGTCACGGGCGTGCGCGACATGTGGGGCGTCCTCGACGCGGCGGTGACGCTCCGCGCGGAGGTCGAAGATGGGACGCTCGCGGGGCCGCGCTTCGTCGTGGCCGGCAACCTGACCGATGGCGGGAACCCATGGTGGCCCGCGGCGAACGTCGCGACGACGCCGGCGGCCGGTCGCGCGCTCGTCGACTCGTTGGCGGACGCCGGGGCGGGGTTCATCAAGGTCTACTCGGTGCTCACCCCGGACACGTACCGCGCGATCCTCGAGACGGCCCGTGCGCGCGGACTCCCCGTCGTCGGGCACGTCCCGATGTCGATCACGGCGCGCGAAGCCTCGGAGCTCGGGCAGCGGAGCTTCGCGCACCTGTTCGGCGTGCCCGAGGGCTGTTCCGCGGCGGAAGCCGAGATCATGGCGGAGCGGGGTCGGTGGCTGGCCGACCGGGCGGCCGGCCGCCCGGCGAAGAACCCGTTCTTCGACCCGGGGCTCTATCGACGGATGGTCGACGCGCACTATCCGGAGCGCTGCGCGGCGCTGCTCGAAGTGCTGGCCGCCAATCGAACCTGGCAGACGCCGACGCTCACCGTGCTCGACGCCGACGAACGGCACGACTCGACGCGAATCGACGACCGCCGCCTCGCGTACGTGCCCGAAGGCGTCCGCGAAGGCTGGCGCCAGATCGCACGGCTGCGCGACGGGCGGACGCCCGAGGACCGGGAGGCCAACGAGGCGCTGTTTCGGCTACAGCTCCGGGTCCTGGGTCGGGCGCACGAGGCGGACGTCCCGATCCTCGCGGGCACGGACACGCCGAACCCGTTCGTCTACCCCGGGTTCAGCCTCCACGACGAGCTCGAGCTCCTCACCGAGGCGGGGCTGTCGACGCTCGACGCCCTACGAGCGGCGACACTCAACCCCGCGCGCTTCTTCCACGCGACCGACTCGCTGGGGTCGGTCGCGGCGGGCAAGCTCGCCGACCTCGTGGTGCTGAACGCCAACCCGCTGGAAGCGATCGCCAACACGCGTGAGATCCGGCTGGTCGTGGCGGCGGGGCGCGTCTACGATCGCGTCCGGCTCGATGAGATCCT